>JAQZBU010000090.1 GCA_029237735.1 Ramlibacter sp.
CATGCATTAAGGTGGTGCCTGTTATCGCAGTCACTATAAGGAGACATTCCATGCACCGTCGCACTTGGGTGGCGCTCGCCGCGCTTGCCGCTTCCGCTTTCACAGTTCCCGCAGCCTTCGCACAGGCCAAGGAAATCAAGATCGCGCACATCTACAGCCGCACCGGCCCGCTCGAAGCCTACGGCAAGCAGACGGCCACCGGACTGATGATGGGCCTGGACTACGCCACCGGCGGGACGATGACAGTCAACGGCCGCAAGATCACCGTCATCGAGAAAGACGACCAGGGCAAGCCGGACCTCGGCAAGTCGCTGCTGGCCACCGCCTATTCGGACGACAAGGCCGACCTGGCCATCGGCCCCACGTCTTCCGGGGTCGCGCTGGCCATGTTGCCCGTCGCAGAGGAATACAAGAAGATCCTGCTCGTCGAGCCGGCCGTTGCCGATTCGATCACCGGCGAGAAGTGGAACAAGTACATCTTCCGCACGGGGCGCAACAGCTCGCAGGACGCCATCTCCAACGCCGTCGCGCTGGACAAGCCTGGCGTAACGATCGCCACGCTGGCGCAAGACTATGCGTTCGGCCGTGACGGCGTGAAGGCCTTCAAGGAATCGATCAAGAAGGGCAAGATCGTCCACGAGGAGTACCTGCCCGCGACGACGACCGACTTTACCGCCGGTGCCCAGCGCCTCAT
This sequence comes from Ramlibacter sp., assembly GCA_029237735.1. GTDB lineage: Bacteria > Pseudomonadota > Gammaproteobacteria > Burkholderiales > Burkholderiaceae_C > Ramlibacter. Next base: position 695 of record JAQZBU010000090.1, read on the forward strand.
CGACAAGCTCAAGGACCAGCCGGGCCGCAAGGTGATCTGGATCATCTGGGCCGGCGCGGGCAACCCCTTCAAGATCGCCGACCTCGATTTGAAGCGCTACGGCATCGAGATCGCCACGGGCGGCAACATCCTGCCCGCCATGAGCTCGTACAAACAGTTCCCTGGCATGGAAGGCGCCACCTACTACTATTTCGGCATCCCGAAGAACCCGGTGAACGAAGCGCTGGTCGCGACCCACTACAAGCAGTTCAAGTCCCCGCCTGATTTCTTCACCGCCGGCGGTTTCTCCGCCGCCATGGCCGTGGTGGCCGCCCTCAAGAAAACCGGGGGCGACACCAACACCGACAAGCTCATCACCGCCATGGAAGGCATGAGCTTCGACACGCCCAAGGGCAAGATGACCTTCCGCAAAGAAGACCACCAGGCCATGCAGAGCATGTATCACTTCAAGGTCAAGGCAGACCCGGCTTTCGCCTGGGGTGTGCCGGAACTCGTGCGCGAGATCAAGCCTGAAGAGATGAGCGTGCCTATCCGCAACAAGCGATAGCACGCCGGGCAGGGGCGCACTTCGCCCTTGCATTTCATCGATCGTTCCGAAACCCCTGCTCCTCAGGGGGACGGGTTGCCTTCGCTCGTGAAAAGGAGACCATGAGCCTGCTTGCCACCAAGGACCTCACCATCCGCTTCGGCGGCCACGTGGCGGTGAACGCCGTGACCTGCGCTTTCCAGCCAGGCACGCTCACCGCAATCGTCGGGCCGAACGGCGCTGGCAAGACCACCTACTTCAACCTGATCTCCGGGCAACTCAAGGCCACCGCGGGGCAGGTCACCCTCGACGGGCGGGACATCTCCGGTTTATCTGCTTCGGAGCGCACGCGGGCGGGCCTGGGCCGCGCTTTCCAGCTCACCAACCTGTTCCCCCGGCTCACGGTGCTGGAGAACGTGCGGCTGGCCGTCCAGGCGGCGCGCGACGGAAAGCACCGGCGTGGGTTGAACCTGTGGAGCATCTGGAGCGACCACGAGGCGCTGACGCAGCGTGCCGACGAGATCCTGGCGGCGGTGGCGCTGGCCGACAAGGAAAGCGAGCTGGTGGCGAACCTGCCCCACGGCGACCAGCGCAAGCTGGAGGTGGCGCTGCTCATGGGGCTGGAATCGAAGGTGTTCATGTTCGACGAGCCGACCGCGGGCATGAACGCGGCGGAGGCGCCGGTGATCCTGAACCTGATCCGCAAATTGAAGGAAGACGCGAGCAAGACGATCTTGCTGGTCGAACACAAGATGGATGTCGTCCGGGAGCTCGCCGACCGCATCATCGTGCTGCACAACGGCACTTTGGTGGCGGACGGCGACCCCGCGACGGTCATCGCCTCGCCGATCGTCCAGGAAGCATACCTGGGCATCGCACCGAAGGAGGCCGCGTGAAACGTGCTGCATCGTCGTTTGTTTGTCATTGCGGGCCCGACCCGCAATCCATGTTGGCGCGGCACCATGGATGCCGGGTCGAGCCCGGCATGACACGCAAATGAACAACGACCTGCTGACTCTGTCCGGCGTGCACACCCACATCGGGGCATACCACATCCTTCACGGCGTGGATCTTGCCGTGCCGCGCGGCAAGCTCACCTTGCTGCTGGGGCGCAACGGCGCGGGCAAGACGACGACCTTGCGCACGATCATGGGCCTGTGGCGCGCCTCGCAGGGCGGCATCGTGTTCAACGGCCAGGACATCACCGCGCTGCCGACGCCGCAGATCGCGTCGATGAACGTGGCCTACGTGCCTGAGAACATGGGCATCTTCTCCGACCTGACCGTGAAGGAGAACATCCTCCTGGCCGCGCGGTTCGCGAAAAACATCAACCAGGTCGACGGCGATCGGCTCAAGCGCATCTTCACGCTGTTCCCGGCGGTGGAGAAGTTCTGGGACCACCCCGCGGGTAAGCTCTCGGGCGGGCAGAAGCAGATGCTCGCGGTGGCGCGCGCGATCGTCGAGCCGCGCGAACTATTGATCATCGACGAGCCGAGCAAAGGTCTGGCGCCCGCGATCATCAACAACATGATCGACGCGTTCGCGCAGCTCAAGGCAGGCGGCGTCACGATCCTGCTGGTCGAGCAGAACATCAACTTCGCCAAGCGGCTGGGCGACACCGTGGCGGTGATGGACAACGGCGTCGTCGTCCATGCCGGCTCCATGAAGGAGCTGGCCGAGGACGAGGCGTTGCAACACTCGCTGCTGGGGCTCGCGATATGAACTTCAAGGACTTCGACTGGAAGCCGGCTGCGCTGGTGCCGGTGCTGGCACTGCTGGTGTTCCCCTTCATCGGCTCCGGCTCGACCTGGGTCACGCTGACCGTCGCGGGCCTGGCGATGGGCATGATCATCTTCATCATCGCCTCGGGTCTCACGCTGGTGTTCGGCCTGATGGACGTGCTGAACTTCGGCCATGGCGTGTTCATCGCGCTGGGCGCCTTCGTTGCCACGAGCGTGCTGGGCAGCATGGGCGACTACACGTCGTCGGCGAGCATGTGGGTCAACATGCTGGCGGTGCTGCCGGCCATGGTCGTCGCAATGCTGGTGGCCGGCGCCGTGGGCCTGGCCTTCGAGCGCTTCATCGTAAGGCCGGTGTACGGCAACCACCTCAAGCAGATCCTCATCACCATGGGCGGGATGATCATCGGCGAGGAGCTGATCAAGGTCATCTGGGGCCCGCTGCAGATCCCGCTGCCGCTGCCCGAAGGCATGCGTGGCTCGTACTTCATCGGCGATGCGGGCGTCGAGAAATACCGGCTGATCGCGGTGGCCGTCGGCCTGCTGGTGTTCGCCGTGCTGCTGTGGGTGCTCACGCGCACCAAGATCGGCCTCTTGATCCGCGCCGGCGTGCAGGACCGCGAGATGGTCGAGTCCCTCGGCTACCGGATCCGGATGCTGTTCATCGGCGTGTTCGTCGTGGGCAGCGCGCTGGCGGGCCTGGGGGGTGTGATGTGGGGGTTGTACCAGCAGAACGTCGTCCCGCAGATGGGCGCGCAGGTCAACGTGCTGATTTTCATCGTGCTGATCATCGGCGGGCTGGGCTCGACCACCGGGGCCTTGATTGGCGCGTTGCTTGTCGGGCTGATGGCCAACTACACCGGCTTCCTGGTGCCAAAGGCGGCCCTCTTCTCGAACATCGCGCTGATGATGGCGATCCTGCTCTGGCGGCCCCAGGGCGTCTATGCGCTCAGCAAGTAAGACCCGACCATGCTGAACCGTATCCTCTCCAACGATTTGCCGCGCAACCGCATCCTCGCGCTGGTGCTCGTCGTGCTGCTGGTCGGGCTGGCCTTCATGCCTTTCCTCTTTCCCGGCGTGAAGGCGTTGAACGTCGCCGCCAAGATCCTGGTGTTCATCGTCCTGGTGGCCAGCTTCGACCTGCTGCTGGGCTACACCGGCATCGTGAGCTTCGCGCACACCATGTTCTTCGGCATCGGCGCCTATGGCATCGCGATCGCGTCTACGCGCATGGGGCCGGGGTGGTGGTCGATCTTCGTGGGTCTGGCGATGGCCCTGTCGCTGTCGTTCGTTCTGGCGCTGGCCGTGGGCCTTTTTTCGCTGCGGGTGCGCGCGATCTTCTTTTCCATGATCACGCTGGCCGTGGCCGCGGCGTTCCAGACACTGGCGTCGCAGCTGTCGGAGATCACGGGCGGCGAAGACGGGCTGACGTTCAAGATGCCGGAGCTGCTGTCTCCCAGTTTCCAGCTGGCCGAAGAGCCGTTCCTTGGCGTGTCGCTCGATGGCCGCCTGATCTGCTACTACCTGCTGTTCGTGACGGCGCTGGTGCTGCTGCTCGCCATGCTGCGCATCGTCAACTCGCCATTCGGCCGCGTGTTGCAGGCGATCCGCGAGAACGAGTTTCGCGCGGAGGCCATCGGCTATCGCGTGGTCGTCTATCGCACCACCTCGAGCATTCTCTCGGCGCTGTTCGCCACGATGGCCGGCGCGATGCTCGCGATCTGGCTGCGCTACAACGGTCCGGACACGTCGCTGTCGTTCGAGATCATGCTGGACGTGCTGCTCATCGTCGTGATCGGTGGCATGGGCACGATCTACGGCGCCGCCATCGGCTCCGGCGTTTTCGTGATCGCGCAGAGCTACCTGCAGGATTTGCTCAAGCTGGCCAGCGACGCAACGTCCGGCCTGCCGTGGCTTTCGGCACTGCTGTCGCCTGACCGCTGGCTGCTGTGGCTGGGGCTGCTCTTCGTGTTATCGGTTTATTACTTCCCGACGGGCGTCGTCGGGAGGCTACGTGCTCTGAGTATCCGACCCTGAATCTTGACGCTACCAACCCAAAGGAGACTGAGGTGAAGACAACATCAAGGATTTTTCGCGCAGCGTTGCTGTGCATACCGCTCGTGCTCGCCGCATGCGGCGGCTCAAGCGATGACCCGCTGGTGCGCAAGACGCATCTGGGCGAGGTGCAGGGTGCACAGGACGCATCGGCGAGTACGTGGTCCTGGAAGGGCATTCCTTACGCCAAGCCGCCAGTCGGCGCGCTGCGCTGGCAGCCGCCACAGGAGCCGGACGCCTGGACTTCGGCCCGCACCTCCACGGCTTTCGGCAATGCGTGCGCGCAATACGGACGCATATACGGCCCGGGTGCGAACAACAGGCATGACGAGACCATCGGCACCACGCTGAACCAGGCCGTGGGCAATGAGGACTGCCTGTACTTGAACGTCTGGCGGCCCGCGACTGCCGATGAGAACCTGCCGGTCATCGTGTTCCTGCACGGCGGCAGCAATGTCTCCGGCTACACGGCAGACCCGATGTATGACGGCGCCGCGCTCGCGAAGACGGCGAACGCGATCGTGGTCACCCCCAATTTCCGCCTCGGCATTCTCGGCTTCATGAACCTGCCGCAGCTCAAGACCGGCGACGCTGCCACCGACTCGGGCAATTTCACGATGCTCGACAGCATCAAGGCGCTTCAGTTCGTGCGCACCAACGCCAGGGCGTTCGGCGGCAACCCGGAGAGCGTCACGGTGGTGGGCCAGTCCGCCGGTGCGATCAACGTCTGGGCGCTGCAGACATCGCCGATGATGACCGCGGCCAGCCCGAAGCTGTTCCACCGCGTCATGCCGCTGTCCGGCGGCATCTCACTGGCCAGCAACCTGCCCGTTGGAAGCATCCCCACGCTGAGCCCGGCGTCCACTTACCTGTCGCAGGGCAACGCGCTGCTGCAGAACCTGGTGATCGGCGACGGTCTTGCTACTGACGCCGCAACGGCTCAGGCGTACATCGCCGGCCGCACCAGCGCGCAGATCGCCGAGTACATGCGTAGCAAGACGTCCTCGCAGCTGTTCACGACACTGCTGACCAAGCTCGCGCTGCTGGGCCTGGCGGGCTCCGGCCCCATCCCAGACGGAACCGTGGTCGCCGCCGATCCGATCGGCGCGATCAATGCCGGGAACTACATGAAGGTGCCAGTGCTCGCGGGCAATACGCGTGACGAAGGCAAGCTGTTCCCGTCGTTCCTGCCTCTGGTGGGCGGCACCGGCAACGCGCGCCTCGTCACTGATGCGCAGCTGTTTGCCCACCACTTCTCCTACAACCCCAACGCGGCGGCACAAACCACGGTTGAACAGTGGATCGCTCCGTCGTACCTGCCGGTGAACGCGCCGACGACGGGCTTCACCGCGCGCGCCGAGGCCCTGAACCGCATCTTCTTCCTGAACAGCCGAGACAACGTCCTGAATGCGCTCAAGGCGAAGCAGGACAACGTGTGGTACTACCGCTTCGACTGGGACGAGCAGCCGGCCCCCTGGAACGACATCTACGGCGCCGTGCACGTGGTCGACCTGCCGTTCCTCTTCGGCAACTTCGGTCCGTCGCTGTTCGGCAACGTCTGGTTCAGCACCGCCAACCGGCCCGGCCGCGTCGAACTGTCTGCCTCGATGATGCAAGCGGTATCCAGTTTTGCGCGCAACGGGGACCCGAACGCCGCCGCCTTGGGCGTGAACTGGACCACCTGGCCGCGCACCCTGGTGTTCGACGCCACCCCGACGGCGAAGTCGATCCGCGTGGAGTGATGGGGGTCCGGGCCATGTCATACCGATCCAGATACGCGACCTGCGCCGGCCGTGAGATCCATTACACGGAGTGGGGCGCGCAGCACAGCCGCACCGTGATAGCGTGGCATGGCCTGGCGCGTACGGGCCGCGACATGGACGAACTGGCCGAGCACCTGTCCAGCCGATTCCGGGTGATCTGCCCGGACACGCTGGGCCGGGGCTTGAGCCAGTGGAGCCCCGATCCGCACAACGAGTACACGCTGGCTTTCTACGCGAAGCTGGCGGCGGAGATGTTCGAGCGGCTCGGAATCACTGAGGCGCACTGGGTCGGCACGTCGATGGGCGGTGCCATCGGCACTGTCTGCGCGGCAGGCCTGTTGCAGCCGCAGCTCAAGGGCCGCATCCGCAGCCTGGTGCTCAACGACAACGCGCCGCGGCTGGCCGAGCCCGCGCTCGAACGCATCAAGGCGTACGCGGGCAACCCTCCGGCCTTCGACACGATCGCGCAGCTGGAGGCGTTCTATAGACAGGTGTACAAGCCGTTCGGCTGGCTGAGCGACGAGCAATGGCTGCGCCTCGCGGAAACGTCGACGCGCCGCCTCCCCGATGGCCGCGTGACGCCACACTACGACCCGATGATGGTCCGGCAGTTCATCGACCACCCGCACGACTACGAGCTGTGGGAGCACTACGACGCGATAAACATTCCCGTGCTGTGCCTGCACGGCGCCGAATCGGACTTGGTGCTGCGCGAGACGACAGACGAAATGCTGCGGCGCGGCCCGGGCCTGAAGGGCTTGACCCGCATCGTCGACATCGCCGGCTGCGGCCACGCGCCGGCACTGAACGTTCCCGAGCAGCTGGATTTGGTGACGGCCTTCATCGACCAGCACGAGCCTGCGGCGGCCTAAGCTAGCTCGCGGCTCCCATTGCGGTCGCGCGTTCGCGCGATGCGGTCAGGGCTTGCGCATCGGATTCTTCGCGGGTCGGCCAGCCCCCGAGTTGCCGTTCGGTGATCGCGCCCAGCGCGCCGATCCACGCCGGGTCGTCGTTCAGGCAGGGGATGTATTGGAACTCCTTGCCACCCGAGACCAGGAACGCGTGCTTGCCTTCCATGGCGATTTCTTCCAGCGTTTCCAGGCAATCGCCGGTGAACCCCGGGCACACCACGTCCACGCGGGCCACGCCCCGTTGCGCCAGCGCGCGCAGCGACGGCTCGGTGTAGGGCTCGAGCCACTTGGCCTTGCCGAAGCGCGACTGGAACGACACGGTGTACTGATCTTTTTCCAGGCCGAGATGGGCCGCCAGCATACGTACGGTCTTCTGGCACTCGCAGTGATAAGGGTCGCCCAGGTGCAGGGTGCGCTCCGGCACGCCGTGGAAGCTCATCACCAGGTGATCACCGCGGCCGTGCTCGCGCCAGTGGCGCTCGATGCGCCGGGCCAGCGCCTGGACGTAGCCGCGATCGTCGTGATAACGGTTGACAAAGCGCAGCTCCGGCAGGTTGCGTACGCGCTTAGACCACGCCATGACGGCATCGATCACGCTGGCCGTGGTCGTGGCCGAATACTGCGGGTAGGCCGACATCACGAGGATGCGCGTCGCGCCCTCGGCCTTCAGCGCGTCCAGCTGTGAGGCGACCGAAGGGTTTCCGTAGCGCATCGCATAGCGCACCGTGACGCGGTGCCCGTGCTCGCCCAGCCAGCCCTGCAGCAGCTTGGCCTGTTTGTCCGTCCACAATTTGAGGGGCGAGCCCTCGGGGCGCCAGATGCTCGCGTATTTCGCCGCCGACTTCGCGGAGCGGAAGGGGAGGATAAGGCCGTATAGCAGCGGCATCCAGATGAGGCGCGGAATCTCGACCACGCGCGGATCGGCCAGGAATTCGGCAAGGTAGCGCCGCACGGCAGCGGGCGTGGGTTCGTCCGGCGTGCCGAGGTTGCAATACAGGACCGCGGTGCGGGCCGCCTGTCCGTGGGCGAACGGCGGTTCGGGTTGAAATGAAGCGGCCATGGGTTATTCTCACCGAATGCTGGACATTGCAAGAATCAAGGCCATCTCTCTTGACCTTGACGATACGTTGTGGCCGATCTGGCCCACGATCGAAAGGGCGGAGAAAGTGCTGCACGAATGGCTCGTGGTCCACGCGCCCATGGCGGCCGCGCTTTTTTCCAGCCCTTCGGCCTTGCGCGAGATTCGCGACTACATGGCGGCCAATCGCCCTGACCTGAAGAACGACCTGAGCGCGGTGCGCCGCGAGTCGATCCGCCTGGCGCTGTACCGGGCCGGCGAGAACCCGCTGATGGCCGAGGCGGCCTTCGAAGTGTTCTTCGCCGAACGCCAACGCGTGACGCTGTTCGAGGATGCGCAGCCATCGCTGGAATTCCTTGCCGGGCGCTTTCCGCTGGTCACGATCTCCAACGGCAATGCCGACGTGGCACGGGTGGGCCTGGGCGCCTACTTCCGCGCGACGATTTCGGCGCGCGAGTTCGGTGTCGGCAAGCCCGACCCGCGCATCTTCCATGCGGCCGCCGGCGCAGTGGAGCTCGAGCCCGAGGACATCCTGCACGTGGGCGACGACGCCACGCTGGACGCGCTGGGCGCCATCAACGCGGGCATGCAGGCCGCGTGGGTCAACCGCTCCGACCATCTTTGGCCGCATGAGCAGGAGCCGCACGTCACGCTAGGCAACCTCACGGAGCTGTGCGCACTGTTCAAGTAGGATGGGCACCTGTGCCCACCGGGCTACATCTTCCCCAGCGCCTGCATCTTCCACGCCAGCCAGAGCTTGCGCAGCGGCGTGAGGCTCACCCGCTGGTGCAGCACCTGGAAGCCGTCGCGTTCGATCTCGCGCAGCAACGTGCGGTAGATGCTGGCCATCATCAGGCCGGGTTTCTGGCTGTGCCGGTCGGCTTCGGGCAACAGCGCCAGCGCCTCGTCGTAGAGGGCGTGGGCGCGGTCCGCCTGGAATTTCATGAGCGCCTTGAAACGGTCGGAATATTTGCGGTTGATGACCTCGTGGGCCTTCACGTCGAACTGCTGCAGCTCACTCACGGGAATGTAGATGCGCCCGCGCAATGCGTCTTCGCCGACGTCGCGGATGATGTTGGTCAACTGGAACGCCAGCCCCAGCTTGTGCGCGAAGTCGGTGGTGCGCGGATCGACCTGGCCGAAGATGCGCGCCGACACTTCGCCGACGATGCCGGCCACCAGGTGGCAGTAGCGCTCCAGCGCCTGGAAGTCGAGGTAGCGCGTTTGCTCCAGGTCCATGTGGCAGCCCTCGATCACCGCTAGCAGTTGCCGCGCCTCGATACCGAAGGGCCCGGTGCACGGCATCAGCGCCTGCATCACCGGGTGGCTCGGCTGGCCCGCGTACGACTTGGCGACTTCGGCCTGCCACCAGGCAAGCTTCGTCCGCGCCACGCTGGGGTCGGTCACTTCATCGACGACGTCGTCCACCTCGCGGCAGAACGCATAGAACGCGGTGATAGCCGCCCGACGCGGCTTGGGCAGGAACAGGAAGGCATAGTAGAAGCTGCTTCCCGATGCGGCGGCCTTGTCCTGGACGTACTCTTGCGGTGTCATGGCCGGGGATTGTCCCATCCGGCGCTCAGGTGTTGCCGGCAGCTTTGGCGAACATGCGCGCCAGTGAGGCGCGGCCCGCTAGCGTGAGGGCCAACCGGGCCATCATGCCGCGCACTTCGTCGCGCGGCACTTTCACCTTGTGCGCCAGGCCGATGGAGGGGTCGGCGCGCAAAAGCGCCAACGTCCTCGCCCCGAGCAACGCCGGCATCGCGCTCGCGGCGCGCACGCGGCGGTCGTTGACCGCATCAGCGTAGCGCATGCCGGCTTCCAGCCCACGCCGGGCGCGGGCGAGCCAGTGGTTGCGCACGACGGCGAATCGTTCCGGATGGTTCGCGATGTCCTGCGGCTGAAGGCCCGCCGCGGCGAGTTCGGCGGCCGGGAAGTAGCAGCGTCCCGCGGCCAAATCCGGCCCGGCATCGCGCAGCACGTTGACCAGTTGCAGGCCCATCCCATAAGCGCGGCCCAGCGCCCGCATTTCATCGCGCGGCAGCGTCGCGAATGCGGCGACGTGTCGAAAGCACAGGTCCGTCCAGAATTCCCCGACGCACCCTGCTACCAGGTAGGTGTATTCCTCGAGCTGTTCCGCGGTCTGCAGCGCCCTGGGCGACCCACCTGACGCGAAGCGCTCGATGTCCAGTGCCTGGCCGTAGGTGATGTGGCGCAGCACGGCGCGCACGTCATCGCGATCGGGAGGCGCCAGCGCCTCCAGCTGCTCGAGGCACTCGGGCAAAGCGAGGATGAGCTTGCGCTCGTCCGCGTCGCCCTGGTCCCGGGCGAAGGCGGCGGCGAGGCCGGCCAGCGCCGCATGCGCCGGCGTCCGGCCTTCGATGGCGGTAGTGAGTGTCTCCAGAAGATCGCGGCGCGCATCCGCTGGCAAACCTTGTGAGTCGGCGACCGTGTCCGTGGCACGGGCGAGCAAGTAAGCCACCGCTATCGGACGGCGCAAGGCTGCCGGCAGCAGCCGGATCGAGAGATAGAACGATCGCGATACGCCACGCAAAAGGGCTGGCATATGGGGCGCTGGAGGGGGAGCTGGAGCGGGAGGCTGGGCCATGAATGCGAACGATTGTCGCTTGACAAGCCACCTCGATTCACCTAGATTACTAACCGGTCAGTCATTAGCGGTTTTTGATCCGCGTACTCTCAGCTCAGGTCTGCCATGCCGAACATGCCCCTCCACAGCCCGTCGCGCTTCGCGCTCGGCCTCGCGCTTGCCGCATCCCTCGCCGTCGCGGCTTGCTCCAAAACCGAGGCTCCTCAGGAGCCGGTGCGAGCCGTGAAAGTGCTCACCGTCGGCGTCGACAGTTTCCAGTCGAACCACGAATTTGCGGGCGAGGTGCGGGCCCGTGTCGAGTCCCGCCTGGGCTTTCGGGTGGCGGGCAAGATCACCCAGCGGCAGGCCGAGCTGGGCCAGCGCGTGAAGGCAGGGCAAGTGCTTGCCCAACTCGACCCGCGTGACTACCAGCTTGCGGCCGACGCAGCGCGCGCGCAGCTCGCAGCGGCCACCACCAACCGCGATCTCGCCTCCGCAGACTTCAAGCGTTATGCAGCACTGAAAGACCAGAATTTCATCAGTGGCGCCGAGCTCGAACGCCGCGAGACCACCTTCAAGGCGGCGCAGGCCCAGCTGGACCAGGCCAAGGCGCAGCTCGCATCGCAAGGCAACCAGGCGGGTTACACCACCCTTGTGGCCGATGTGTCGGGCGTCGTCACGGCGATCGAAGCTGAAGTGGGGCAGGTGGTGACGGCCGGCTCTCCTGTGGTGCGAATCGCGCAGGACGGGCCACGCGACGTGGTGTTCTCGGTGCCCGAGGACAAGGTCGCGGCGATCAAGCCCGGCTCCGACGTGGGTGTGCGTACCTGGACCGACAACACGCCGCTGGCCGGCAAGGTTCGCGAGGTCGCGGCCAGCGCTGATCCGGTGACGCGCACGTACCCCGTCAAGGTGTCCCTCGACGCCGCCGCGGCGCCGCCGCTCGGCGCCACGGTGTACGTATCGCCCAAGGCGCTCAGCCTGGCAGGCACGCCCGTCATCAAGCTGCCGACCAGCGCGTTGCGCAAGGAAGGGCAGGGCACGGCGGTGTGGGTGCTGGACAAGGCGACGATGACCGTCAAATCCCAGCCGATACAGATCGCGACCGCGGACGGCAACGAAGCCGTCGTCTCCTCCGGCCTGCAACCGGGGATGGTAGTGGTGTCGGCCGGCGTGCACGTGCTGTCGCCTGGTCAGAAGGTCACCATCTACCAGGAGAAGAACGCCCAGAGCGCGGCCGTCGCGCTCCAGGACGCTACGAGAAACGTCGCCAGCGCAGCAGGGTCCGCGCAGGCCGCCACGTTGCCCGCGGTCAAGTAAGGGGCTGATCATGCAAGTCCAACCGAAGGAGGGGTTCAACCTCTCCAAATGGGCGCTCGACCATCCGGCGCTGACGCGCTACCTGATGGTGGTGCTGATGCTGCTGGGCTTCGCGGCCTACTTCCAGCTGGGGCAGGATGAAGACCCGCCGTTCACTTTCCGCGCGATGGTCGTGCGTACCTACTGGCCCGGGGCGACGGCGCAGCAGGTGGCCGAGCAGGTCACCGACAAGATCGAACGCGCGCTGCAGGAGGCGCCCTACGCCGACAAGATCCGCAGCTACTCCAAGCCGGGCGAGTCGCAGATCATTTTCCAGATCAAGGATTCGTCCAAGCCCGGAGACGTTGCGAACGTCTGGTACACGGTGCGCAAGAAGATCGGCGACATGCGGTTCCAGTTGCCGCCCGGCATCCAGGGACCGTTCTTCAATGACGACTTTGGCGACGTCTACGGCGTGATCTACGCGCTCGAATCCGACGGCTTCAACTATGCCGAGCTCAAGGGCTTCGCCGATGACGTGCGCCAGCAGCTGCTGCGCGTGCCGGACGTCGCCAAGGTGGAGTTGTTCGGCGTGCAGGACGAAAAGCTCTACGTCGAGATTTCGCAGAAGCGGCTTGCGCAACTCGGCCTGGACCTGAGCCAGGTGCTGCAGCAACTGGGCCAGCAGAACGCCGTCGAGTCCGCTGGCGCGGTGCAGACACCGCTGGACGTCGTGCAGGTTCGCGTCGCCGGCCAGTTCGAGGCCGTCGAGCAGCTGCGTGCGATGCCCATTCGTGGCACCTCCGGCAACCAGCTGCGCCTGGGCGACATCGCGGAGATCAAGCGCGGCTACGTCGATCCGCCCGTGGTGAAGGTGCGCCACCAGGGCAAGGAAGTGATCGCTCTCGGTGTCTCCATGGCCAAGGGTGGGGACATCATCCGACTCGGCCAGTCGCTCAAGACCTCATTCAACCGCATCGAGGACGGGCTGCCCGCCGGCATCAAGCTGGTGCAGATCCAGGACCAGCCGCGGGCCGTGTCCAATTCTGTGAACGAGTTCGTGCGCACGCTCATCGAGGCTGTCGTGATCGTGCTGGCTGTCAGCTTCATCGCGCTGGGCCTGCACAAGCGGCCCGACGCCGCCATGCTGCCGCTGTGGAAGCGTTGGTACGTGGACATGCGCCCCGGCCTGGTGGTGGGCATCACGATCCCGCTGGTGCTGGCCGTGACGTTTCTCGCGATGAACTTCTGGGGCATCGGCCTGCACAAGATATCGCTCGGCTCGCTCATCATCGCGCTGGGCCTGCTGGTGGATGACGCCATCATTGCCGTGGAGATGATGGTGCGCAAGATGGAGGAGGGCTACGACAAGGTTCGCGCCGCTACCTTCGCCTACGAGATCACTGCGATGCCGATGCTGACCGGCACGCTCATCACCGCCGCGGGGTTCCTGCCGATCGGCATGGCCAAGTCGACGGTTGGCGAGTACACGTTCGCGATTTTCGCGGTGACCGTGATCGCGCTGGTGCTCAGCTGGCTGGTGTCGGTGTACTTCGTTCCCTATCTGGGGACGCTGTTGCTGAAGGCCAAGCCAATCCCCACGGGAGCGGACGCCGACCATCACGAGCACTTCGACACGCCGTTCTACCGCACCTTCCGGCGCGCGGTCGACTGGTGCGTGGAACATCGCTGGATCACCATCGGCGCCACCTTGCTTACCTTCGCGCTGGGCATCGTGGGCATGGGAAAAGTGCAGCAGCAGTTCTTCCCGGATTCGAGCCGGCCCGAGATCATGGTGGATGTGTGGTTCCCGGAAGGTACCTCGTTCGCGGCCAACGAAGAAGTGACCAAGCGGGTTGAAGCGCGCCTGCGTGGGGAACCCGGCGTCACGGGCGTGAGCACGTGGGTGGGCTCGGGCGTGCCGCGTTTCTACCTTCCGCTTGACCAGGTGTTCCCGCAGACCAACGTGTCGCAGTTCATCGTGATGCCCAAGGACCTGAAGGTGCGCGAGTCGCTGCGGGTGAAACTGCCCGCGCTGCTGGCGCAGGAATTCCCCGAGGTGCGGGGCCGCGTGAAGCTGCTGCCCAATGGACCGCCCGTGCCTTACCCGGTGCAGTTCCGCGTGGTGGGGCCGGACCCCGTGGCGCTGCGCGAGCGGGCCGACGAGGTGAAGGCGGTGATGCGCCAAAGCCCGAATACCCGAGGCGTCAACGACAACTGGAACGAGTCGGTCAAGGTGCTGCGTCTCGAAGTTGACCAGTCGAAGGCAAGGGCATTGGGCGTGACAAGCCAGTCCATCGCGCAAGCCGCCAAGACCATCCTGGCCGGCACCAACGTGGCCCAGTTCCGCGAGGGCGACAAGCTCATCGACATCGTGCTGCGCCAGCCGCTGGACGAGCGCAACGCCATCACCGACATCGCCAACGCCTACCTCCCCACCGCTTCGGGCAAGTCGATCCCGCTCACGCAGATCGCCAGGCCCATCTTCACCTGGGAGCCGGGCGTGATGTGGCGCGAGAACCGCGATTACGCGATCACCGTGCAGGGCGACATCGTCGAAGGCCTGCAGGGCGCCACCGTGACCAACGAGCTTTTGCCGCAATTGAAAGCGCTCGAGAAGAAGTGGCCGCTGGGCTATGCGATCCAGGTCGCGGGCGCCGTGGAAGAGAGCTCCAAGGGTTCATCGTCCATCGCCGCCGGCATTCCGATCATGCTGTTCATCACCTTCACGCTGCTGATGCTGCAGTTGCACAGCTTCAGCCGTGCCATGCTGGTGTTCCTCACCGGGCCACTGGGCATCGCGGGCGTGGCGGGCGCGCTGTTGCTGCTCGGCCGCCCCTTCGGCTTCGTGGCGTTGCTGGGCGTCATCGCCCTCATGGGCATGATCCAGCGCAATTCCGTAATCCTGATCGACCAGATCGAGCAGGACCGCGCGCGCGGCGTGCCGGCCTGGGACGCCATCGTCGAGTCGGCCGTGCGCCGACTGAGGCCCATCGTTCTCACGGCCGCAGCCGCTGTACTGGCCATGATTCCGCTGTCGCGCTCGGTGTTTTGGGGGCCCATGGCCGTCGCCATCATGGGCGGGTTGATCGTGGCCACGGTGTTGACGCTGCTGGCGCTGCCCGCCATGTACGCGGCGTGGTTCCGGGTGAGGCGCCCGGACATCGAGTGGTCCGAGTCATCGGCAGGGCAGCCGGCCCTTGCCGGCACCTAAGCTAAAATAGCCGGTTGACCGGATTTGGGCGGGCGGTCGGGTTTCCGACCGCCCGCTTTGATTTTCAGCTCAGCGCGGGTGGCGAAATTGGTAGACGCACCAGGTTTAGGTCCTGACGCCAGCAATGGTGTGGGGGTTCGAGTCCCCCCCCGCGCACCAGAACACCATTTATCCAAGAGAGAATCCAAGAGAGAACATCATGGCCGTGAATGTAGAAACCCTCGAGAAGCTGGAACGCAAGATCACGCTGACGCTACCCGCCAACGTCATCAAGTCGGAAGTCGACAACCGCTTGAAGCGCCTCGCGCGCACCGTCAAGATGGACGGCTTTCGCCCCGGCAAGGTGCCGATGAGTGTCGTGGCCCAGCGCTACGGCTACTCTGTGCATTACGAGGTGATGAACGACAAGGTCGGCGAGGCTTTTGCCCAAGCCGCCAATGAAGCCAAGCTTCGCGTGGCCGGCCAGCCCCGGATCACCGAAAAAGAG
>JAQZBU010000091.1 GCA_029237735.1 Ramlibacter sp.
ATCGTGGCGCAGGCCGGCCGGCCGAAGATGATCACCATCGCCACCAACATGGCGGGCCGCGGCACGGACATCGTGCTGGGCGGCAACGTGGAAAAGGCCGCGGAGGCCGTCGAGGCCGACGAGACACTCGACGCCGCGGCCAAGCAGAAAAAGATCGCCGAGCTGCGCACGCAATGGCAGAAGGATCATGAATTCGTAGTAGCACAAGGGGGCTTGCGCATCATCGCGACGGAGCGCCATGAGTCCCGCCGTATCGACAACCAGCTGCGCGGCCGCTCCGGCCGCCAGGGCGACCCGGGCTCATCGCGCTTCTACCTGAGCCTGGACGACCCGCTGATGCGCATCTTCGCCGGCGACCGCGTCAAGGCGATCATGGACAGGCTGAAGATGCCCGACGGTGAAGCCATCGAAGCCGGCATCGTCACGCGCAGCATCGAGAGCGCGCAGCGCAAAGTCGAGGCGCGCAACTTCGACATCCGCAAGCAGTTGCTGGAATACGACGACGTCTCCAACGACCAGCGCAAGGTGATCTACCAGCAGCGCAACGACATCCTCGATGCGTCCGACCTGACGGCGCAAATCGCTTCTCTGCGCGAAGGCTGCTTCACGGACCTCGTGCACCAGTATGTGCCCGCTGAGTCGGTCGAGGAGCAATGGGACATCCCCGGGCTGGAGAAGGTACTGGCCGAAGAGTGGAACATCCAGGTCTCGCTGCAGAAGGAAGTGCAGGCCGCCAGCAGCATCACCGACGAGGACATCCTCGAGATCGTGATCAAGGCCGGCAACGACGGCTTCGACACGAAGGTCCAGCAGGTGGGTGCGGACAACTTCACCCAGTTCGAGCGCATCGTGCTGCTGCAGAGCATAGATACCCACTGGCGCGAGCACCTGTCCGCTCTGGATTACCTGCGTCAGGGTATCCACCTGCGCGGGTACGCGCAGAAGCAGCCGAAGCAGGAATACAAGCGGGAAGCCTTCGAACTGTTCGGGCAGCTGCTCGATTCAGTCAAGAACGAGGTGACCAAGGTCCTGATGACGGTGGTGGTGCAGTCCGGCGAACAGCTCGAGCAAGCTGCAGAGGACATCGAAAGCCGTGCCGAGCGGATCGCGAACGTCACGTATACGGCGCCCACGGAAACCGGCGAAGTGGAATCCAAGGTGGATGAGACGACGGCTCGCCAGAGCGCAGTTGCGGTCGCTGCTGCCGCCGCTGCCGGAGGTGTGCCGCGCGTGGGCCGCAACGACCCCTGCCCTTGCGGCAGTGGGAAGAAATACAAGCAGTGCCACGGCAGGTTGGCCTGACGACGACCCCAACAAGGGCCCCTGACGGGGCCTTTTTTACTAAATCTGAGTAACCTTTAGCATAGGTTGCTGTTGTTTTGATCCAACCCCCTGTCAAGGTTGACAGGGGGTAGGCGGCGCGAATATTCGTTTACCTCTTCAATGTCGACACCCTTTCATTTCAGGTGCTGCCATGGATGTCCTCGAATCCCCCGTCAACTCCGCCATTACAACCCCCGGCACCGACCCGGCCATACCTGCCGCGCTGCGCAGTCGCATCGCGCGAGAATTTTCCTCGCGATGGCAGGAGCAATGGGGCGGCAAGTTCGTACTGCATGGCCGCCCCACCGGCCCGGATGCGGTCCGCCTGGACGGTAACGACTACCTGAGCGTTACGGGCCACCCCGAGATTGTCCAGGCCCAGGTATCCGCCCTGCGGCAGGACACCGAGGCCGTTGTTCAGTCCGGTGTGTTCCTGCTGGACACGCACCCCGCCCATGCGTTCGAGAAGGCCATGGCGCAATGGGTGGGCAAGCAGGACGGGTTCCTTTGCCAGTCCGGCTACGCTGCCAATGTGGGCCTGTTGCAGATCATCGCGGATGCCGAGACACCCGTGTATCTCGACAGCCTGGCCCACATGTCGCTGTGGGAAGGGGCGCGCGCAGCCAAGGCCCCGGCGCATGCATTCCGCCACAACGACCCGTCGCACTTGCAGCGCATGGTGCAGGCGCATGGCCCTGGTGTCGTCGTCGTCGACTCGGTGTACAGCACGACCGGCGCGCTGTGCCCGCTGCGCGAGATCGTCGAGGTAGCCGAGCGGCATGGCTGCACCATCGTCGTGGATGAATCTCATTCGCTGGGCACGCACGGACCGGAGGGCGCAGGGTTGTGCGCGCTACTGGGCCTTTCGGACCGCGTTCACTTCATCACCGCCAGCCTGGCCAAGGCGTTTGCCGGAAGGGCGGGCTTTTTCACCGCGCCGCCCAGCATGCGCTACTACGTGCTGATCTCGAGCTTCCCCAACATCTTCAGCTCCTCGCTGCTGCCGCACGAGATCGCCGGGTTGGCCGCCACGCTCGGGGTGATCCGCCGCAGCGATGACGCCCGCCGGCGCTTGCATGCCACCACGGCACGGCTGCGCGCCAGCCTCACCGAAGCGGGCTATCCGATCCACCAGGGGACCGAGCAGATCATCTCCCTGGAAGCAGGTAGCGAGCCGGCCGCCATGGTGCTGCGCGACACGCTGGAAGAGCGCGATGTTGTCGGCTCGATCTTCTGCGCGCCGGCCACCAGCAAGAACCGCGCGATGGTGCGCTTGACCCTCAATGCCTCGCTCACCGATGCGGAGATCGAGCATGTGGAAAGAGTGGCGCGCGAGGTCGCGCCCTTGCTCAAGCCCTGGGATTGGCCGATCGCGCGCCGCAATCGCGCAGCGGCAGCCGAACGCCGCGGTGCGTGAGCGGGCGCGCTCTTAGCCCTGGACGTTGCGCCGGTCCTGACGCACGAGCCAGTTGGCGTAACTGTTGGCCACGTCGGGGCAATGCGATGGCTCGACGGGGAACAGCGCGCCGAGCAGCGCGGCGTCGTCGCCCACCGTGAAGGCGGCATTCAGCTCCACCGGCTGGCTGCGGCCGAGTGCCTGGCGCAACTCCAGGTCGGCCAGCCGGCGGCCCTCGCGGATTTCCTGCAGCCCGGCCGGCTTGACGCCCTCGAGCTCGGCCAGCTCGGCCAGGGCCCGCAGGCCCTCCGCGGGTTCAAGTTGGAGCCAGCTCACATTGCCCATTGCATCCATCCCCAGGACGCCGAAAGGATCGCCGATGACCACATGCTCGATCCAATGCTTCGCCGCGAAATTCGAGAGGTCGCGGCTGACGGATGGGATACGCAACAACGCGTTCTGCTCGGGGCTGAGCGTGACCCTCCAGGTCTGTGCGTGACGCGCGTTCGGTGTGCCCAGCAAGTGCTCCACGGCCTCGATCAGTCGGCGCGAGATGTCCGGCGTCTGCTTGGCGATGAACTGGTCGATGAGGCCGCGGTTGAAGGCGCGCACCGCCACCTGTTCGTCCGCTTGACCTGTCAGCAGCACGCGCGAGCCCGGCCAGTCCACCAGCTCCCCGAGCGCCTGCAGGCCGTCCATCGCGGGCATCGAATAGTCGACGACGCACACCCGGGTCAGTGCGTAACGCTCCGTGTACTTAGACCAATACCCGAGGATCTGCGGTATGAGCGGCTTGCCCTCGCGCCATTGGTCGATCAACAGCTGCTGGTTCCACGCATCGGCCTCCCAGAACGGAGGCTCCTGTTGCAGGTAATTGATGCATTCCAGCGGCCGCAGGAACAACTTCACATGCCAATGCCGAGGTAGCACCAGAGCCAGCATCTCGAGGTAGTCATGGTCATCATCCAGAAAGACGATGGTCCCGGGGCGGTGGAACAGTGGAAAGCTCATGGCGTTGGCGCGGGGGGCGCGGTAGGGGTGTTCATGGGCTATCTCAGGATAGGCAGTTCGAGGGTGAACGTCGCGCCATGTCCCGGCTCGGACTTGACCCGGATGGTGCCCTTGGCGCTGTCGATCACGCGCTGGCAAAAGGCGAGGCCCAGCCCGTGGCCGGTGCCGCGATTGGTGGAGAAAAAGGGCTCGAAGACGCGCGGTTGCGCCTCCGCGCTGATGCCGATACCCCGGTCCCGGAAGAGGATGCGGCCGTGGCGAGGGGCCGCGTTCACCTCGATGGTCAGGTCGCCGGGGAGCGACGCGGTGCTCGCCGCGGCGAGCGAGCGCATGGCGTTCTTCATCAGGTTGTCGATCACCTGCGAAAACAACGCGTGAGAGCCCTCGAAAACGAAGTCTTTCTTCACGTCGACGACCACGGACTCGCGTTCGCGTGTGCTGCGAAAAGGGTAATTCGCCACGGCCTCGCGCACCAGGTCGGCCGCGCGGACGGCTTCCTTGTGGCCCGGCAGGCGCATCAGGCGGGCGTTGGCGATCTGCATGTCGATCTGGTGATTCATGTTTCGCACCAGCAGGTGCAGCCGTGCGGCCAGCTCCTCCAGCTTGTGGCCGGCGCCGTTGTTGCGCTCGGACGCCGCGCCGCGGACAGCGTCGCCGATCAGTGCCATGGTCGCGAGCGGGGTGCGCAGCTCGTGCGCCATGATCCCCATGGTGGTCAGGGTGTGTGCCAGGTGCTCGCGCCGCAGATTCGCGCTGGACACGCCCAGCAGCAGCCCCATGCTCACGCAAAAGGCGATCACCATCGTGTTGGTCAGGAGAATCTCCGTGGTCATCGGCATTGCGACGGTTGGCCCCCAGAACTCGAACAGGATGCGGGCGATCAGGCCACCGGCGGTGAGGCCTATCGTCGCAATGCGCCAGTCGGTCGCAAAGTAGTAGGTGAGGATCATCGCCGCCATGCTGGCCAGCCAAGCCTGGTTTCCCCCGTTGCACAGATACATCCAGCTGAAGAGAAACGGCAGCTCGAACCAGAAGACGGCAGTGAAAACGTGACCCGACAGGCGGCTGGTGGGGTCACTGCTGATTCGCTTGCTGAGCAGCAAAAGCCCCGTCGACGCGGTGAACAGCCGCAGCGGCAGGTTTTCGTAGGGCTGCGGAATCCACACCGCCCACACGAACCAGAACAGCGGATGCCCGAAAAGCGTGAAGAGCCCCAGGCCCTTCATGCGCAACGGCGACGGGTGCAACACCGGCACCAGCGGGGACGTGACGACCTCCTCCTTGAGCCATCGGGAGGCCCGGTGCCACACGGACGGTCCTGCCGGCGGGCTGCTCCTGGCGGGGCCTGTGTCTCGGGCGCTTTCTTGTGGCACGTGGGGCGAGTCAAGTGATATGAAGAGCGTGCTATTGTCCCGGTTCTTTCCAAACACGTCGATGCAGCTACCTGTTAACTTTGACAGTGTCAGCCTGGACGGACTCCTCAGCGACTGGGTCGGCGCACTGCGCGAGTTTTCGGTGGAAGCCGTCGCCGTGCTCGGGCCGGACCCATTCGGAAGTTCCGAGGACCGCCAGGTTGTCGCCGTCCACCCACCGGTCGTCGCCGACGCGGCGCGCGCACTTGCTGAAAGCCGCGACTTCGGCGCGCCCTGGCGCGACTCGGACGCGCCGCTGGTGGCATGGCAGTACATCGCCAAGTCTGACCACCTCAGCTCGAGCCGCTGGCGGCTGTTATGGATGGCCCATGGTTTCCAGACGGTCGTGCGCGTGGAGTTTTCCCTTCCCGCGGGTCGGGCCTTCGAATGCTTCATGTTCAGCCCGCGCGAGCTGACCGACCGCGCCGAGGCTGCCTCGCTGGTGTGGTCCGCCTTGAACATCTGGCCCCTCGTCAAACGCTGCATCGCGCAGGCCCGCTCGATGCTCAGCCCCCGCGAGCGAGAGTGCCTGGTACTGGCCTTCCAGGGGCTCACGGCGCGGGAAACCTCCCAGCGACTGCATTGCAGCGAGCGCACCGTCAACTACCACCTTGCCAATGCGATGGGCAAGCTCAAGGTCGACAACAAGATGGCGGCCATTCAGCGCGCCTGCTGGATTGGCGCGATATAGCCCCCACGCTCCCCCCTGCGTGTGGTCGCTGCCCCCCGAGGGGGCCCGCAGTCGCCTTGGGGCGGCCCGGCGGCGACTGGCCGAAAGGGTTTATATTGCGGCTCACTCCCTCTTTCCGCAGCAATGGCCGATCCTGACCACACCGCTTCCCTCATGACCCCGGCCAAGCTGGCGCAGGTCAGGCCGAAGGTGCCGGTAACTCCTGCGGCCTGGCTGGACCAGATGGCTGCCGATGCGGGCCATGTGCACGTGGGCCGGCTGGCTGAACTCTGCCAGGAACTGCTCGGTCAGGACCGGCTGCGCGACATCGCACCGGCCGCAAGCGCTCTCGCGGGCCTGGCGCAGGCGCTGCCGGGCCTGGACTTCGGCCTCGTGCAACCGCGCGGCTGGTGGGCGCGCACCACAGGCAAGAGCAAACTCGCCGGCGCCGAATTCGCGAACCAGTTCGAGCGAATCGAAGCGGTCTCCCATAGCCTTGCCACGCACGTGCAGTCACTGCAGAAGAAGCAGCAAGAGGGAGTGACGGTCAGCGAACTCACCCTGGTGGAAATCGAAGTTGAAACGCGTGCCCTGGAGAAGATCCTCGACCAGGGTGCGTGCTGGCTGCAGGACATGCGCAACCAGCTCAAGGCTCGCGGGGCGAGCGCGACTGACGCCCAGGGCCAGCAGGCGATCAAGGACGACACGCTGCGATGCGAGATACTCGTGGCAAGGCTCAAGCTGCTGAGGGCCGTGAGCTCGGCCGCGCATCGCGCGCACCAGCAGGCGCGGGCGGCCGCGGGTCGGCGCGAAGCCGTGCTGCAGTTGCTTGTGCAGGCTGTGGCAACCAACGTGAAGAGCTGGCAGGCGCGTTTGTCGAGACTCGCCGCGGTTGCAGGCGATGATCACGTGCCCCCCATGAGTCTGGAGGCCCCGATGGAAAGCCACCGCGAACTGCAGTTATGCATCAAGCAGGCGATCGCCGATTGCGGCCAGCTCCAGGCGCAGGAGAAGGCTCTCGCGGAGAGCCTCGCGGCGCTGGACTTGCAAGTGCAGGCCGCAAAGAGCTAGGTGCCTGCCTTGGCCTTCCTCGCCATCGACATCGGCAACACGCGCCTGAAATGGGCGGTTTACGACTCGCCGCATCCCGGGGCCCTGCTCCGCGCGCACGGTGCCGAGTTTCTCGAGAACATCGACAAACTCTCTGACGGCTCATGGTCCGCTCTGGCGCCGCCCGACCGAATGCTGGGTTGCGCGGTGGCAGCTGACGCCGTCAAACGCCGCGTCGAAGAGCAAATGGAAGAGCTTTGGGATGTGCCGGTGCAATGGGTTGTCGCAAGCGCCGCCGAAGCCGGGCTCGTCAACGGATACGACCATCCCACGCGCCTGGGCGCGGACCGCTGGGTCGCGATGATCGGCGCGCGGCACCGCATGCTCACGCAGGGCGAGGCGCGGCCGATGGTGGTGGTGATGATCGGCACCGCGGTAACCGTCGAGGCCGTCGACGTACATGGGAAGTTCCTGGGCGGCTTCATCCTGCCGGGCCACGGCATCATGCTGCGCGCGCTGGAGTCAGGCACTGCGGGCTTGCATGTGCCCACCGGCGACGTGCGCGAATTCCCGACCAACACCAGCGACGCGCTGACCAGCGGAGGCACCTACGCGATATCGGGAGCCATCGAGCGGATGGTGCAGCACGTGCGCCGCCATTGCGGCGCCGAACCGGCCTGCTACATGACCGGCGGGGCGGGCTGGAAGATGGCGCCCCACATGTCGATCGGGTTCGAGCTGGTCGAGACGCTGATTTTCGACGGACTGCTCGAGATCGCGCGCCAACGCTTCGGCGGCTGATACCGTTTCAGGCCGCGAGTCCGTCTACAGCCTGGAAAAGGGCTTCGCGCGCCTGTCGCAACACCTGCGCCTTCCATTCCTCCGTGTCGGTAAAGAAAGCGTCCCTCAGCTGTTGCTTGATCCGTTCAGCCAGCGGAGCAGGGGCCTCCGGATGGAGGTGCAACCAGTGATCGGCGCGCAAGGCTTCGATCACTTCGGCAGACGGCAGCGTGCCGAACTCCAGTGCCATGCCGGTGTATTCGGCGCCCGGGCACTCGTCATGGATCGAGCTCCACATCATGCCGGTGAGGAACGCCGACGTGGACGAGCCGTCGTAGATGGACGTCAGGGGCGTCGCACCGTTGCCGGCCCACCACGCACGTGCCCGGGCGATACTGGCCGCATCGTCGCGGCCCGCATAGATTCGTTCGCCCACCCCGCTGGGGCCCAGGCCGGTATGAATGTCGATCCACCCGATGCGCGCGGCGCGCTGCCCGTGGGCCCGAAGCACTTCGCGCAGCGTCAGGTTGCTCCAGGTGGGTGCCGTACCGCCGAAGAAAAGTCCCGTGGGAAACTCGTGCTGGCCTCCTGATAAGGCGGCCTTGAATGCGGCTTCGCCCTTGCTGGCGATGTACTCCCGGATCGCTGCCTTGTTGGACTCGTTGGGCGGCCACTCGTCGGGCAGAAGCAGCGGGTGCAGTTCCCGGTAGGCTTCGTTCACCGGCAGCGGCTTGCTGAAATCGTGGAAATTGCGGTTGAGATCGACGTTCTCTTGAGTGACCCGCCGAAGGTGCGAGAAACCATGGGGGTTGAGTGCGTGGACATAAAGCACCGCGACCCCTTTGCCGGCAGCGTGCTCGCGCCAGCGGGGATCCAGCAGTGACGCCAGCTGCACGCCGCTGCCGCAGAACCCTTCCACGCCATGGCAGCCGCTGGAAAGGATGAGCACGCTGCTTGCGTTGGCGTCGCCGTCCAGCGCGACATCGACGGCGAGGTCCTCGCCCTCGCGGCCCTTGTGCGGATGACGCTTGCCATCCACTTTCAGTCCCGCGTCGCGCGCGGCAACCAGGAATCGGGCGCGGGCCTGGCCGTAGGTGGAAGAAAATACGTCGCTAGCCGATCGGTTCATGCCTTGTCCCGCGCGAGCCAGGCTTCGGCCAGACGCACCCAGTAGGTGGCGCCAAGCGGGATCAGCTCGTCATTGAAGTCGTAGCTCGGGTTGTGCAGCATGCAGGGGCCCGCGCCGTGGCCCATCTCCCGGTGGCTGCCGTCGCCGTTGGCGATGAAGCAGTATGCACCGGGCTTGGCCTGCAGCATGTAGGCGAAATCTTCCGCGCCCATCGTCGGTTCCTGCACCTCGACGTTGTCGGCGCCGACGATCGAGCTCATCACCTCGCGTGCGAACTGCGCTTCGGCGGCGGAGTTGATGGTCGGGGGGTAGTTGCGCACGAACTCGAACTCGCAATGCGCGTCATGCGCCGCGCATACGTGGTCGGCGATCTGCTTCATGCGCTTCTCGATGAGGTCCAGCACCTCGATCGTGAACGTGCGCACGGTCCCCTGCAGCTCGCAGCTGTCGGGCACGACGTTGTTGGCCTCGCCCGCGTGAATCATCGTGACGGAAACCACAGCCGCATCGATCGGCTTCTTGTTGCGGCTGATGATCGTCTGGAAGGCCTGCACCATCTGGCAGGCGATGGGCACCGGATCGATGCCGTTGTGCGGCAGGGCGGCGTGGCTGCCCTTGCCGCGAACTGTGATCTTGAAATCGTTGCTCGACGCCATGACCGGGCCCGCGCTCACGGCGAACTTTCCCACCTGTGTGCCGGGCCAGTTATGCATACCGAACACCGCTTCCATGGGGAACTGTTCGAACAGGCCGTCCTTGATCATCTCCCGTGCGCCCCCGCCGCCTTCTTCGGCCGGCTGGAAAATCAGGTAGACGGTGCCGTCGAAGTTGCGGTTCTTCGCGAAATGCTGCGCCGCGGCGAGCAGCATCGCGACGTGGCCGTCGTGGCCGCAAGCGTGCATCTTGCCGGCATGCTTGCTGGCATGGCCAAAGGTGTTGAATTCCTGCATCGGCAGGGCGTCCATGTCGGCGCGCAGGCCGACGGCGCGCGCGCCGCTGCCGTTCTTCACGATGCCGACCACGCCGGTCTTGCCAAGGCCACGGTGGACGGGAATTCCCCATTCGGTAAGTTTTTGCGCCACCACGTCGGCCGTGCGCACCTCCTCGAAACAGAGTTCGGGATGGGCGTGGATATCGCGCCGGATGGCCGCGATGGAGGCCGCTTGGGTGACCACTGAGTCCAGGATTTTCATGTCAGGGTTCTCTGCGCTTTGGAATTCGCCAGTCTAGCCCGCCGCGCAATCCGGCGTCATCAGGGGATATCCGCGAGAATCGAGCGATGGATGTCATACCCACCGCGGTTTCCCCGCGCGCGCTGGAGCTCGCGCGCACCCTCGTGCGCATGAACACTGTCAGCGCAAACTCGAACCTCGAGCTGATCCATTTCGCCCGGGACGAGCTGGCGCGGCTCGGCGTTTCCAGCCGCCTCACCTACAACGCAGAGCGGACCAAGGCGAACCTCTTCGCTACGCTGGGAGAGGGCAAGCCCGCCGGAATCATACTTTCCGGTCACACCGACACGGTGCCGTGGGATGGCCAGGACTGGTCGGAGGACCCCTTGAGCGCGACAGTGCAGGGCGGGCGGCTGTACGGGCGGGGCTCGGCGGACATGAAGAGCTTCATTGCGATCGCGCTGGCGCACGCCGGGGAATTCCTGGGCAGCAAAGCGCCGTTCGCGGTGCACCTGGCCTTCAGCTACGACGAAGAGGTGGGTTGTTTCGGCGTCAAGGAATTGATTGCGGACCTGCGCGATGCGGGTATCAAACCTGTTGCCTGCATCATTGGCGAACCCACCGCCATGGTGCCTGCCATCGCGCACAAGGGCGTGTACCGCTACAAATGCTGCGTGCGCGGCAAGGAAGCGCATTCCTCGCTCACGCCCAGGTCCGTCAACGCCATCGAGATGGCTGCGCGCGTGGTGGGCAAGGTGCGCGACATCGCAGAAAGTTTCGAGCGTGACGAGCCGCGCTACGAAGGCTTCGACGTGCCTTTTTCGACGGCGAGCGTGGGCCAGTTCCACGGTGGCATTGCAGACAACGTAGTGCCCCGCGACGCGGAGTTCCGCTATGAATTCCGCGATCTGCCCACGGCCGATGCACGGGCCATGCAGCAATCAGTGATCGCCCATGCGCGGTCCCTGGAGCCCGCTATGAAGGCGGTCGCCCCTGAGGCAGGGTTCCGCTTCGAGACCATCTGTGAGATACCGAGCTTCCTCGGTTCCGCGGGCGACCCCATCACGCGGCTGGCCCAGCGTCTGTCGGGCGAGCAGCGAACGACGCTGGTCGCTTTCGGCACCGAGGCCGGGCTCTTCAAAAATTCAGGCATTCCCACGGTGGTGTGTGGCCCCGGCAGCATCGAGCAGGCGCACCAGCCCGACGAATTCGTGAGCCTGGAGCAGCTTGCCCGCTGCGAGGCTTTCATGCGGGGCCTGGCCGCGGTGCGTGAGCTGCCGGCCTGAACGAGCGTTGTCCGGCTACTCGCGGACCTTGCCCTGCGAATCGATCAAGCTCAATTCCACCAGCCTGGAAGCGACACGGTCATCGGCGAAGTGAACCCGAAAGCCGCCGATGCTCACGTCGTCCAGCGCTTCCAGGGATTTCTTGAATTTGGCGCGGTTGATATCCTTGGAAATGCGGCGCAAAGCTTCCGTGTACACACGGGCCGCGATATAGCCTTCCAGCATGTACACGTTGGTCTTGCCGAGCTTTGCGGCCTGAGCGTCTGCCAATAGTTCCCGCACCAGCGCCACCTTGGCGCTGTCGCTCTTCGGGACGACCCGCACCACCACCACGCCGGCGCCGACCGCCCCGAGCTCTTCGGCCAGCAGGCTTTCACCGGTATTGGAGAAGCCGTAAATCGGGCCGCGAAAGCCCTTGGTGCGCAGCTCGCGCACTGATTTGGCGGCGCCATTGGAGTCGCCGATCACCAGCATCGACTCCGGCTTTGCGGCCAGCACCTTGTCGACGCTGGCGGCAACGCCACTCACGGTGACGGCCGCGCTGGCCACCATGTTGGCGCCCAGGCCGGACATGGTGCGAGTCGCGGAGTCGAGCGCAGCCAGCGACTCGCTATCGGTTGCGTGAAGGATGCCCGTGCGCCGCACGCCCAGCATTTCAGCGTGCTTGGTGATGGCGGCAGCTTCCTCGGCGTAGCCCGGCCGCACCGAATAGACGTTGCTGTACATCGCCCCCCGGAACTCGTCAGCCGCGGCCATGGGAGCGAACAGCAGGACATCGCTGTCCTTGATCTGGGGGTAGATCGCGGTGACCTGGGGCGAGCCGTAGAAGCCGAACAGCGACAGGACGCCCTGCTCGAGCAGTTTCCTGGTGTTGTCCGAGGCCATCTGGGCATTGCCCCGATCGTCCAGCGTGACCAGCTCGATCTTGCGGCCGTTGATACCACCCGCGGCGTTCACCCGATCGAAGTACACCTTGGCGCCCAGGTGGAACGGCACAGCCAGCGCGGAACCTGGACCCGTCAGCGCTACCGACTGGCCGATGACGATGTTGGTCTTGCCCACCCCCTCTTGTGCATGGCCGGCCATACCGAGCGTTGCCAGTGCGGCTACCATCAGGCTGCGCGTCAACGATTTGAAAATTCTCATGCTTTTGTCTCCTGCTGCCCTTTGAAATAAAACCTCGCGTGCGCGCAAACTATAGCGTTACCAGCTGAACAGCACCATGGGCATCTCCCCTAGCGTCAGAATGATGAAAGACATTCAGAAGCCCGTTCGCGGCGCGTGTCCTCACGATTGCCCGGACACCTGCTCGCTGGTGACCACGGTGGAAAACGGCGTCGCCGTGAGGGTAGGGGGCAATCCGGAGCACCGTCACACCGACGGCGTGCTATGTACCAAAGTCTCTCGCTACACCGAGCGCACCTACCACCCGGAACGCCTGCTGCAACCGCTGCGGCGCGCGGGGCCCAAGGGCGCAGGGAAGTTCGAGCCCATCACCTGGGACGCGGCCCTCGACGATATCGCGCAGCGCCTCGCGGCCATCGCGGCGCGTGATCCGCAAGCCATCCTCCCGTACAGCTACGCGGGGACGATGGGACTGGTTCAAAGCGAAAGCATCGCCGCGCGCTTCTTCCACAAGCTCGGCGCCTCGCTCCTGGACCGCACGATCTGCGCGAGCGCGGGCGCTGAGGCGCTGACGCAGACGCTGGGTGGCAAGGTCGGCATGAAAGTGGAGTTCTTCGCGGAATCGAAGCTGATCCTCATCTGGGGCAGCAACTCCATCGGCAGCAACCTGCACTTCTGGCGACTCGCGCAGGCGGCCAAGCGCGCCGGCGCAAAGCTCGTGTGCATCGATCCACGCCGTACCGAAACAGCCGAGAAATGCCACGAGCATGTGCAGCTGCGCCCAGGGACCGACGCCGCGCTGGCGCTGGCGTTGATGCACGAGCTGATCGTCAATGACTGGCTCGATCACGACTACATCGCGCAGCACACGCTGGGGTGGGAAGGCCTGCGCGAGCGGGCCCTGCGCTGGAGCCCGGAGCGCGCCGCCGCGATATGCGGCGTGAGCGTGGAACAAATTCGTTCACTTGCATGCGACTGGGGCACCACGCAACCGGCCGCGATTCGCCTGAACTACGGCATGCAGCGCGTGCGCGGCGGCGGCAATGCCGTGCGCGCAGTCGCATGCCTGACGGCGCTCACGGGCGCCTGGCGCCACCGCGCCGGGGGCATCTTGCTATCGAGCTCCAGCATGTTCCCGGTGGACAAGGCGGCCCTGCAGCGGCCGGACCTGCTGGCCGGCCGCACGCCACGCACCATCAACATGGTCACGATCGGGGATGACCTGCTGCGGCCGGCATCCCCTGCCTTCGGGCCGAAGATCGAGGCGGTCATCGTCTACAACAGCAACCCAGTGGCGGTGGCGCCGGAATCTTCCAAGGTGGTTGCGGGCTTCGCGCGCGACGACCTCTTCACCGTGGTGCTCGAACATTTCCAGACCGACACGGCCGACTACGCCGACTACATCCTTCCGGCGACTACACAGCTGGAACACTGGGACGTGCACATGGCGTACGGCCACACCGACGTGCTGCTCAATCGCCCGGCGATCGCGCCGGTGGGCCAGGCGATGCCCAACACGCAAATCTTCCGCGAACTCGCTCGCCGCATGGGCTTCGACGATCCGTGTTTCACGCAGGACGACCAGAGCCTTTGCCGCACGGCATTCGGCGATCGCGTCGATTACAACCGGCTGCTGGAACAGGGTTTCGCGACGCTCGACATCCCGGACGCGCCTTTCGCGCAAGGCGGCTTCCCGACGGCCTCCGGCCGCTGCGAGTTCTTCAGCGAAGCACTCGCGCGGCAGGGGCAGGACGGCCTGCCGGACCACCTTTCCAACTACGAGACGGCGGGAAGCTCCGCGCGCTTCCCGCTCGCGATGATCTCGCCCCCGGCGCGCAACTTCCTCAATTCCAGCTTCGTCAACGTGCGCAGCCTGCGCGACATCGAGGGCGAGCCCTTGCTGGAGATCCATGCCAGCGACGCGGCCGAACGCGGCATCGTATCGGGCGCCGTCGTGCGCGTGTTCAACGACCGTGGCGAATACCGCTGCAAGGCGCAGGTCTCGGCCCGCGCGCGACCCGGCGTCGTCAATGGCCTGGGCGTGTGGTGGCGCAAGCTCGGGCTTGACGGCACCAACGTCAATCAGCTCACCAGCCAGAAGCTCACCGACATGGGCCGCGGGCCCGTGTTCTACGACTGCCTGGTCGAAGTTCGGCCGGCGTGAGGAAAGGGCTGCTTATGGCGACTGCTGGCCTGGCGGCATTGGCGGGAACGGCGGCGATGGTGTGCCTCACGGGCTGCGCCAACCTGGCGTATTACTGGCAGTCGGCCACCGGCCATCTCCAGATGATGACTGCCGCAAAGCCGGTCGAAGACTGGATGTCGGCCGAAGAGTCGCCGGACCGCCTGAAGGCCCGCCTGGCCCTGAGCCAGCGCATTCGCGACTTCGGCGTGGCGGAACTGAAACTGCCGGACAACCCGAGTTACCGCCGCTATGCCGACCTTCGGCGCGCGGCGGTCGTCTGGAACGTCGTTGCGGCGCCGGCATATTCGGTCACGCTCAAGGACTGGTGCTTCCCCGTGACGGGTTGCGTGACCTACAAGGGCTACTTCGACGAGGCGAAGGCGCGGGCCGAGGCGGCGGACCTTGCGGCGCAAGGCTACGAGTCCAACGTCTACCCGGTGCCGGCTTATTCCACGCTGGGATGGATGAACTGGCTGGGCGGTGATCCGCTGCTCAATACGTTCATCCACTACCCCGAGGGAGAACTGGCGCGGCTGCTCTTCCACGAACTCGCCCACCAGGTGGTCTATGCCAAGCACGACACCATGTTCAATGAGTCCTTCGCCACCGCCGTCGAACGGCTGGGCGGCGCGCGCTGGCTGGCGACGCAGGCGAGCGATGCGGCGCGCAGTGAATACGCCGAATTCAATGCGCGCCGCATCGAATTTCGCGCGCTGGCGCTTGCCACGCGAAAGCGGCTGGAAGGCATCTACGAGAGCACGCAAGGCGCGGAGCGTGACCGGCAGAAGCAGGCGGCACTGCGAGACTTCCGTGCCAGCTACGCGAAGCTGCGCGACGGCTGGGGTGGCGACCCGGCGCGCTTTCGCGGCTTCGACCAGTGGGTGGAGCGGGCCAACAACGCATCGTTCGGCGCGCAGGCGGCATACGACGAGCTGGTGCCGGGGTTCGAAGCGCTGTTCCAGCGCGAGGGGCAGGACTGGAAGCGGTTCTATGATGCGGTGAAACGACTGGCCGATTTGCCCAAGGAAGAGCGGCACAGGCTGCTGAAGGAGATGGGTAGTGCATGACATCATTATTTCGCGCGATCACAAGCTGGGGCTTGCCGCGGCGCGCAAGCTGGCTTTCCGCTGGGCTGAAATCGCGGAGGAGAAGCTTGGTATGGAGTGCACCTACGAGGAAGGCAAGACGGCCGACCTGGTGACCTTCACGCGCTCGGGCGCCAATGGTGAGCTCAAGGTGACCAAGGACCGCTTCGACCTGCACGCGAAGCTGGGTTTCCTGCTCGGCGCGTTCCGCGAGCGCATTGAAACCGAGATCGTGAAGAATCTCGACGAGTTGCTGGCCCACCCCGAGCCGCTCAAGGCATTCGACCACGCGATCGCCAAGCGCGACCACGCCAAGAAAGCGCCGGCCAAAAAAGCCGCGGCCAAAAAGAAGGCCTGACCATGGCGGGGCCCCTCGATGGCATCAAGGTGCTCGAACTCGGGCAGCTGATCGCCGGCCCGTTCGCGAGGCGCAGGCCATCGTGCGGCAACTGGCCGCCGATGCCGACGTGCTGATCGAGAACTTCCGCCCCGGCGCAATGGAAAGCTGGGGACTCGGTCCGGACGAACTGTTCGCGCTCAATCCGCGGCTCGTCATGCTGCGCATCAGCGGCTACGGGCAGAGCGGGCCCTACCGCGACCGGCCCGGGTTCGGTGTGGTCGCGGAAGCGATGGGCGGCCTTCGCCACCTCACCGGCGAGCCCGGGCGAGTGCCCGTCAGGGTGGGCGTGAGCATCGGCGACACGCTCGCGGCCTTGCACGGCGTGATCGGCATCCTGCTCGCATTGCACCACCGCCACCAGTCGGGACGCGGCCAGGTCGTGGACGTCGCGTTGTACGAAGCCGTGTTCAACTGCATGGAAAGCCTGTTGCCGGAGTACAGCGCGTTCGGCGCCGTGCGCGGGCCGGCCGGCAGCGCGATGCCGGGCATCGTCCCGACCAACGCCTACCCGTGCCGGGACGGCGGCTATGCGCTGGTCGCCGGCAATGGTGACAGCATCTTCAAGCGCTTGATGACCGTGATCGGGCGCGCCGACCTGGCCGCCGATCCGCAACTTGCCGACAACGCGGGCCGCGTTGCGCGCGCGGCGGAACTCGACGAGGCGATCGGCGCATGGACGGCAGGGCGGTCGGTGGACGAGGTTCTCGCGGCGCTGGACGCGGCGTCAGTGCCTGCCGGCCGCATCTATACGGTGGCCGACATTGCGGCCGACCCACACTACCGGGCGCGCGCAATGCTGGCCGAAGTCACGATGGAGGACGGCACCCTTCTCACGGTGCCTGGCATCGTGCCCAAGCTCTCGGAAACGCCGGGCGGGCACCGCCGTAATGCCCCTCGCCTGGGGCAGGACACGGACGATGTGCTGCGCGAGGTCGGCCTTACATCCGAACAGATCGAGGCGCTGAAGCGCCGCGGGATCGTGGCCTAGCTAGGTGCTTAGCTGAGCGACTCGATCAAGTCGATGTACTTCTGCATGGCATCCTCGCTCGAGGTGCCCTTCAGGCCGTTCCAGGCGTCCCACTTCGCGCGGCCCACCATGTCGCCGAAGCCCGGCTTCTTCTCCGCGTTGTCGCCCGCCGTGGCCTGCTTGTACAGCGCGTACAGCTTCAGCAGCGTGGCGTTGTCGGGACGCTCCGTCAGGTTCTTCGAGCCGGCAACGGCGGCTTCGAACGCGGCTTTGAGGTCGGCCATGAATGCTCCTTGGATTTGGCTTGTTGGTGGAGGCGGGCGTCTACCCAATTGGCGCGCCTGCGGGTAACTTCGCGGTATCTTACGGCCAGCCGACCGCCCAGAATAGGGGCCGCTGCCGAATAACACCGAGCTCTCTGGAGGCCGTCTTCATGGTTACCCGTATCGTTGCCCGCAAGGCCGTCAAGGCGGTGCGCAAGAACGCGACCCGCGCGGCCGCCGGCATGCTGGGGCTTTCCGGCGAGCGAATGACAAAGGTCGATACCGCCTGGCTGCGCATGGATTCGCCGAGCAACCTGATGATGATCGTCGGCGTATGGACGCTCAAGCCCGGCATCCGCTACGAGGATCTGTGCCGGCGCGTGGAGGAGAGGCTGCTCAAGTACGCGCGGTTCCGCCAACGCGCGGTGGAGGACGCGACCGGCGCCACCTGGGTCGAGGATGCCGAGTTCGACATCGAGCGCCACATCGTGCGCGAAAAGCTGCCGCGGCACGCCAGGGGCCACGCGCAATCCGCGTTGCAGGA
The DNA here is from genome assembly GCA_029237735.1 of Ramlibacter sp. Classification (GTDB taxonomy): domain Bacteria; phylum Pseudomonadota; class Gammaproteobacteria; order Burkholderiales; family Burkholderiaceae_C; genus Ramlibacter. Next base: position 17,799 of record JAQZBU010000091.1, read on the forward strand.
CCGCGTGGGCGAGCTCGCGATGCAGCCGCTGGACCACCGCCACCCGCTGTGGCAGATGCATCTCGTCGAGGATTACGACGGTGGCAGCGCGTTGCTCGTGCGCATCCACCACTGCATCGCCGACGGCATCGCGCTCATTTCGGTCACGATGTCGCTGGTCGATGGCGGTGCGCCGCCGCCGGAGCGCAAGCGCAAGGAAGCGCACACGGGCGCCGAGGACTGGATCGCCGAGACCCTCATCAAGCCATTCACCGAGATGACCGTGAAGGCCCTCGGCGCCGCGGGTGAGAGTGCTGCCCGTTCGCTTGGCATGCTGCGCGACCCGCAAAAAGGCCTTGCCGGCTCTCTGGACCTGGCCAAGCTGGCTTACCAGGTCGTGACCGACGCGGCAGCACTGGCACTCATGCCGGATGATTCGAAGACGCGCCTGAAGGGCAAGCCCGGCACCGCAAAGCGGGTCGCATGGTGCGAGCCGATCCCGCTGGACGAGGTGAAAGCCGTTGGCAAGGCCCTCAACTGCTCGATCAACGACGTGCTGCTCAGCTGCGTCGCGGGCGCCATCGGGGAGTACCTCAAGTCATTGGGCGACGAGGTTGCCGGGCTGGAAATCCGCGCCATGATCCCCATCAATCTGCGGCCGCTGGAACATGCGCACAAGCTAGGCAACCGCTTCGGCCTTGTGCCGCTGGTTCTGCCCATCGGCATGGAGAACCCGATTGAACGCGTGTACGAGGTCCGACGGCGCATGAACGCGCTCAAGGGCAGCACGCAGCCGCTGCTCGCCTTCGGGTTGCTGGCCGTCGCCGGCCTGCTGATCAAGCCCGCGCAGGAGGCCATGCTCAGTCTTTTTGGCAAGAAGACCACCGCCGTGATGACCAACGTGCCCGGCCCGCGGGACAAGCTGAAGTTGCTCGGCTCGACGCTGGAGCAGAGCATGTTCTGGGTGCCGCAATCCGGAGATATCGGCCTGGGCGTATCGATCCTGAGTTACGGCGGCGGTGTGCAGTTCGGCGTCATCACCGACACGCTGCTTTGTCCGGATCCACAGAAGATGATCGACGAGTTCGAGCCGGAGTTCGCGAAGCTGTCGCTGGTGACCCTGATGCTCCCCTGGGACACTTTCACTCCGCCGAATTGATCGGCATTTCTCCCAGCCGGAAGGTGGCGAACTCGGCTTCGTAGTCCTTCGCCAGCGAATTCTTCTGTGCTTCGGTGAGCACCTTGCCGGCCAGCTGGAAGATCGCGTGTTCCTCGTCTTCCAGGTGGTGGTACACCTTGTCGTGCAACTTCCTGAAGTTCGCGAGCCAGCCCGGCGAGCTGAATTCCATCTTGTTGAGCTCGTCGACCATCTCGTCCATCTCATGGTGCTCCGCCATGCCGTGGCGGGCCTGCGCCATCGACTCGTCGAACGCGATCAAGGGGCTGTAGAAGCAACGCTCCTCCGCGGCGGCGTGCGCGGCGAGTTCGCGTTTGAAATCGAGGAACAGGCGGTTCCGCTCGGGCGAATCGCCCTGCGTGCCCAGGATCTGGGTGGCCAGGGCTCGCTGGGTTTCGTGCGACAGGCGCAACGCTTCAAAAATGTTCATGCGCGCCATGGTGCGCATGAACGGGGAACGCGTCTGTAGGCGGGCGGCGCGAATTCAGGCGCCGCTTGGCCTCAATCTTCCAGTTCGGCCTTGGCCAGCTCCATGTCCAGCCGTTCCATGGCGTCCATCGGCTTGCTTCCCGCGGCCTGCTCGTAGAGTTTCGTGGCTTCCTTCATCCGGCGGTCGCCTTCGAGCATCACCATGCCATTGGCGTATTCGATCATTGCGATGGCTGAGTTCGGGTTGAGCTTGAGGGCGTCCTGGTACAGCTTCAAGCCCGTCTCGCGCTTCGCCCCGTAGGTCATGCCGCCAATCAGGGAGCCGACCTTGTCGATCACTTCCGCATGGAATGCCGCCAGCGCGATGTGCGCATCGGCATGTTTGGGCTGCAGCTTGATGGTCTTTTCCAGCGCTTCCTTTACCTTGCTCCCCAGGCCCTGCGCCAGGGCCTTGGCCACGCTGATGCCCTGGCTGTAGCGGCCCAGGCAATACGCCTGCCAGTACCAGGCGTTGGGATTCTTCGCGTCCTCGGCGGCCTGCGCTTCTGCGCGCTGCGCCACCTCCATGAACAGATCCAACTTGTTCTTTTCCTTCTTTTCCAGGTAGTTGGCGTAGATCGCCGTCGCCTTGTTCGCCACTGTGATGCCGTCGCCGCCGGCCGCGATTCCCGCTTCAGCCGCCTGCTGGAATTCGCCGCTGTGGAACAGCGCCCACGCTTCGAGGACGGCGCGTTCCCTGGGAAGCGGTTCGGCGTCACCGGCATGCAGCCTTGCCCAGTGCTTCTTCAAGCTGGTGGCATCGAACGGGTATTCGCCGAGGTGGGGGAACGCGGTCCACTTCGCCATGCTCTGTCTCCTTTTCTAGTCAGCTCGCCGGGTTGCTGTATGCCGCGATCAGCCCCAGCAAGTGCATCGGCTCCGGCTCGGCCCATGCCGTCCAGCATGGCCTTGATGGCCCGGGTCTTGTTTTTGAGCACCCACTGGAAATGTGTCTCCAGCCGCCGATTTTTCGAAAGCAGGTCGTTCAGATCGCGGTACAGGAAGCGGTATTGCCAGATCAGCTCGAACAGCGAGTGCATGAAGAACCACGCGTCCTCCACGTCCCGCACGCCGTCGCTCGCGTTGAGCAGCTCGCCCAGGCTGCGCTCGTAGCGGTCGAACAGCGAGTTGATGAGCTCGTCCTTGGCCGGATAGTGGTAGTACAGGTTCCCGGGGCTGATGTTGAGTTCGGCCGAGATCAACGTCGTGGAGACGTTCGGCTCGCCGAATCGGTTGAACAGGTCCAGCGTCACCTCGAGGATGCGCTCGGCAGTGCGGCGAGGAGCTTTCTTGGCCATGTTCAGGAGGTCAGCGCGTGCGCGGGAGCCTGCAGCGCATGGCCGAGGTCGTCCATGACCTCCTGCAGCGAGGCCATCGCGCGTCCGATGCGAGTCCGCGACTTCGGCGCGGCGACGAGGTGCCGGCGCGGATCCTCCAGGATGTCCATGTTCAGGCGGATGCCGTGGCGACGCAGCTTGGCCGACAGGCTGGTCTTGCGCGAGCGCAGCATGCTGCGCGTCTGCTGGTAGGCGTGCTCGGCGAGCTGGCGCCGCCGGCCGTAGCTGAAGGTGTTGGCCAGGTACAGCTCCGGGTCGCGGTGGTCGGGCTCGATCAGCACGATGTCGGTGTGCGGGTAGGCGCGTTCGTAGTTCTTCATGCCCAGTTCCATCCGTGAATGGATCATGGATCGGAATGTCTGGCTGAGCACCACAGGCAGCCCACCATCGACAATTCGTGGGATGCCGCGCCTGTCGCTGGGCAGCCCGCGTTGCATCACCCTGGCCGTGGCGGGCTCGGTGGAGTTGAACGGCACCAATGGATTCAGGCACAGCATCAGGTCCACGCCGTCCTCGAGCGCGACCGAAGCATGCATCGTCTTCTTCAACGCGCCGTCCACGAAATACTGGTCATCGATTTCCACCGGCGGAAACAGACCGGGCAGGGCGGAACTCGCCTGCACCGCCTTGGAGATGGGAACATGGTCCAAGCCCGGCCGGCCGAACGGCGCGGCCTCGCCCGTGTCCAGGTTGGTCGCGACCAGCGTCAATCGGGTCTTGAGCTCGCGAAAATCATTGGTGCGGCCCGGGCGGGAAAAGAGCGCGGCCAGCCGCCTGTCGATCTGCGCGTTGGAAAAGATGCCCGTGGGCAGGCTGGGGCCCAGCCGGTCGATCGACTGCAACAATGTCTTGCGCCCGAAGGTCGCTCGCCACAGCGCGGACGCAGCCAGGCCGGGGAACAGGATCGCGCGGCGGGCGAATTCGTCGTAGGCCGGCACCATGAGCCAGGAGGGATCGAAGACTTCGCTCGCACCATCGGCGCATTCGATGAAAGAGGCGCACAGTTCGCGCGGCGACAGGCCGTTGGCCAGGCCGGCCGCGATGAAGCCGCCCGCCGACACCCCAACGTAGTGGTGGAGGTGCGTGAAGTCCAAACCGTCCAGAGCTTCGTCAAGCGCGCACAAGGCGCCGATTTCGTAGATGGCCCCGAGCGGGCCGCCTCCGGCCAATGCCAGTGCAATTTTCGGTGCCGTCGGTTTTTTCGTTCTCATGAAAGGGCAGTGTAGGTTGCTTGCACGGCTCTCTTTGTTGCGATGCAGCAAACGAGCGGGCGGAAAAAAAGGCGCCGAAGCGCCTTTGGTTGCAGTGGCCCTGTCAGGCCGACTTGCGTGCAGATGCGCGCTTGACGGCGGGCTTGGCCGCAGCCTTGACCGCGGGTTTGGCACGGGCGCGCACCCCGCCCTCGGACTTCGCGCTCAGCCGCGCCACATTGCGATTGAGTTCCTCGATGCGCGCGATCAGCACGTCGATGTCCTTTGCCGAAGGAACGCCCAGCTTGTTCAGCGCCTTGGACACGCGCTCCTCGAAAATGTTTTCCAGCTTGTCCCATTGGCCGGACGCCTTGGAGGAGATGTCCGTGGCCATATTGGCCATGCGGTTGGTCGCCTCCGAGATCTTTTCCTCGGCGGCCGCCTGGGTCTTGCGCTGGATGGACGTGCCTTCTTTCACCAGGGCCTCGAACACCTTGCCGCCTTCCTCCTGCGCTTTCGCGAATGCGCCGAGACCGGCAAGCCAGATCTGCTGGGCCGACTCCTTGACGGTGCCGGACAGTGGGGCGCCTGCCGTCTTGTCGGCGGTCGTGGTTTTTCGAAGTTTCTTGACCATGGTGGCCTCCGTGCGTGGGTTGAGGGGCGCGCCGTTCAAGCGCGCTGCATGGACGCAATGTAAGCCTGGGCGCGCCACGGGTTTAGGGTCCGCCTCCTAAAGCGTTAGGGGCCGAGCCCAAAGCCGTCACGGGTTTGTGCGGAATGATCGGCTTCCGGCTTTGCGCAAGAATGCCCACAACCGATACCAACAAGCTATCTGGAGATCCGCTCATGCAATATTTCGTCACCGGTGCGACCGGTTTCATCGGCAAGCGCCTGGTCAAGAAGCTACTCGAGCGCAAGGGGTCGGTGGTGCACTTCCTGCTGCGCAAGGAAAGCGAGGGCAAGGTGGCCGAACTGCGCGATTTCTGGGGCGTGTCCGCCGCGCGGGCCATGCCTGTGTTCGGCGACCTGACGGGCAAGAAACTGGGCGTAGCGGGCGATGAAGTGAAGAAGCTCAAGGGCCAGGTCGACCACTTCTACCATCTGGCCGCGGTGTACGACCTGGGCGCCGACGAGGAGAGTCAGGTTGCGGTGAACATCGACGGTACGCGCAACGCCGTGGAATTCGCGAAGGCCATCGACGCCGGGCACTTCCACCATGTCTCGTCGATCGCGGCCGCGGGCCTCTACGAAGGCGTGTTCCGCGAGGACATGTTCGAGGAAGCCGAGAACTACGAGCACCCGTACTTCCTCACCAAGCACGAGAGCGAGAAGATCGTCCGCAAGGAGTGCAAGGTGCCGTGGTCCGTTTACCGGCCGGCGATGGTGGTGGGAGACAGCCAGACCGGCGAGATGGACAAGATCGACGGACCCTACTATTTCTTCAAGCTGATCCAGCGCATGCGCCAGGTTCTGCCACCGTGGATGCCTGCCGTGGGCCTGGAAGGCGGGCGCGTGAACATCGTTCCGGTCGATTTCGTCGTCGATGCGCTCGACTACCTCAGCCACAAGGCCGACATCGACAAACGCTGCTTCCATCTGGTGGACCCGGTGGGCTATCGCGTCGGCGACGTGCTCGATATCTTCAGCCGCGCGGCGCACGCGCCCAAGATGAACCTGTTCATCAACGCGGCGCTGCTCGGGTTCATTCCCAAGAGCGTGAAGAAAGGGCTGATGGCGGTGGCGCCGGTGCGGCGCATCCGAAGCGCGATCATGAAAGATCTTGGGCTGCCCGAGGACATCCTCACGTTCGTCAACTACCCCACGCGTTTCGACAACCGCGACACGGCCGCCGCACTCAAGGGCTCCGGCATCGAGGTGCCCAACCTGAAGGATTACGCCTGGCGTTTGTGGGATTACTGGGAGCGCCATCTCGACCCGGACCTGCACATCGACCGCAGCCTGCGCGGCACGGTGGGCGGCAAGGTGGTGCTGGTCACCGGCGGATCCTCAGGCATTGGCTTGGCCGCCGCGCACAAGTTCGCCGAAGCGGGCGCCATCACCATCATCTGCGGCCGTGACCAGGACAAGCTGGACGAGGCCTGCAAGGAGGCGAAGGCCCGGGGCCATGAGTTCATCGCTTACGCGGCGGACATCGCCGACATGGCCGACTGCGATCGCTTCGTCGCGCTGCTGGTGCAGAACCACGGCGGCGTCGACTTCCTCATCAACAACGCGGGCCGTTCCATCCGGCGCGCCATCGAGTCGAGCTACGATCGTTTCCACGATTTTGAACGGACGATGCAGCTGAACTACTTCGGTTGCCTGCGCGTGACCATGGGCCTCTTGCCGGGCATGGTGGAAAAACGCAAGGGCCACGTCGTCAACATCAGCTCGATCGGCGTGTTGACCAATGCCCCGCGCTTTTCGGCATACGTCGCCAGCAAGGCCGCGCTGGACGCGTGGACGCGCTGCGCGTCCAGCGAATTCGCCGACCAGGGCGTCAGTTTCACCACCATCAACATGCCGCTGGTGCGCACGCCCATGATCGCGCCGACGCAGATCTACAAGAACGTGCCCACGCTTGCCCCGGAAGAGGCGGCCGACATGATCGCCGAAGCCTGCATCTCCAAGCCGGTGCGCATCGCGACCCGGCTGGGCACGACCGGCCAGGTGCTGCACGCACTGATGCCGCGCGTCGCGCAGATAGCGATGAACACGAGCTTCCGCATGTTCCCGGATTCTTCCGCGGCCAAGGGCGACAAGACCGGCAAGCCGACGTTCTCCCCGGAGGCGATCGCGATGCAGCAGATGATGCGAGGCATTCACTTCTAGGCGCAGCGCTTAGAATGGCGCCGCGCCCCGGCCGCGTGCATTTGCAGGGCCACAACGCGTGGCCCTATGAGAGTACTGCACGTCTATAAAAGCTATTACCCCGACAGTGTCGGCGGCATCGAACAGGTGATCGCGCAGCTGGGAATGGGCTTGGCCGCCCTTGGCGACGAATGCCGCATCTACACGCTAAGCGCCAACCCAGTGCCCACCGTGCTGCGGCGCCCCGAGGGCGAAGTTCACCGTAGCCGCATCACGGCGGAGATCGCGTCCAACCCGATTTCCATTCCCGCTTTGTACGAATTCCGCCGGCAGGTCCAATGGGCCGATGTCGTTCATTACCAGTTCCCCTGGCCGTTCGCGGACGTGCTGCACCTGCTGAATGAGCGCAAGCCCAGCATCGTTTCGTACCAGTCCGATATCGTGCGCCAGAAATTGCTGTTGAGGGCGTACACGCCATTGATGAACCGGTTCCTCGACACGGTGGGCATGCTCGTCGCCACTTCCCCTCAATACCTCGAAAGCAGTC
>JAQZBU010000216.1 GCA_029237735.1 Ramlibacter sp.
CAAGGTGGTGCCCCCGGCCACCATGAGCGTGGCAACGAGGTGGACGCGGTCCGATACGCGATCGCGCCCGAACAGCATGATCCCCAGGAAGGTCGCCTCAAGGAAGAACGCCGTGAGCACCTCGTAGCCCAGCAGGGGCCCGGCGATATTGCCTGCCTTCTCCATATAGCCCGGCCAGTTGGTGCCGAACTGGAAGCTCATGGTGATGCCCGAGACGACGCCCAGCGCGAAGGTCAGCGCGAAGATCTTGGTCCAGAGGTAGTAGGCCTCTTCCCAGCCTTGCGCCTCAGCCGTACCCTTGGCCCCGCTGTGCCGCATGCGGAAGTACACGAGGAACCAGCACAGCGCGATGTTGATCGTGGGAAAGAGGATGTGGAAGCTGATGTTGGCGGCGAACTGTAGTCGCGAGAGCAGGAGGGTGTCCATGTCACCGATGATTATCCGCCGCGGCTGCAGAGTGCGGTGGCTCATCAATGCGGCTGGAGACTTGCGCAGCTAAGGTGTTTTGGTGGATACTGTACATATGAACAGTATCGACTACAGCCGCCGCCATGCCTGAAGTGCGAATCCCGCTCGAGGCACTCAAGGGCCGCGGCGCGGCCTCGCGGCTCGCGCATCGCTTCGAGCGCGACGCTCGCCAGGCCTTCGACGACGGATGGTCCACGCTCGACGAAGGGCTTGCGCAAGAGCATGGCGCACCGCCCACCCAAGTGACCTGGGAGGACGCGCGCAGCATCATCAGCAGCAACGATTCGCCCGACGTCTATTTCGACCGATCCATCAATCCGTATAGAGGTTGCGAACACGGCTGCATATATTGCTACGCCCGGCCCACGCACAGCTACCTCAACATGTCACCGGGGCTGGATTTCGAGACGAAGATCATCGCCAAGCGCAACATCGCTGCCGTGCTGCGGCAAGAGCTCTCGCGAAAGAACTACGAGCCACGCCTGATCGCGATCGGCACCGCCACCGACTGCTACCAGCCGGTCGAGCGCGATCTCCGCCTCACGCGCGCCGTCATCGAGCTGATGCACGAGACCCGACACGCCTTTGGGCTCGTCACGAAATCGAGCGGCGTTGAGCGCGACCTGGACCTGATCGCGCCCATGGCGGCGCAGGGCCTCGCCGTCGTCAACGTCACCATCACCACGCTGGACGCGGAATTGACCCGCAAGCTCGAGCCGCGCGCGGCCGCACCTCATCGCAGGCTGCGCACCTTGCGCACGCTCGCGGAGAATGGCGTGCCCTGCGGCGTGAGCCTTGCGCCGCAGATTCCCTTCCTCACCGACGATATGGAGCAGGTGCTGGAAGCCGCGTGGGATGCCGGCGCGCGCAGCGCGTTCTATCACGTGATACGCCTTCCCTGGGAAGTGAGCCCGCTGTTCCGGCAATGGCTGGAAGTGCACTACCCGCAGCGCGCGGCCCGCATCATGGCGCGGATCCACGACATGCGCGGCGGCAAGGATTACGACAGTGATTTCGCCACGCGCATGAAGGGAACTGGCCCGTGGGCCGAACTGATTGGCCAGCGTTTTGCGAAGGCTGCGGCGCGGCTGGGCTTCAATCGTGACCGCGTGGTGCTGGACGAAAAGGCATTTCGTCGTCCGGCCGCGCCGGGGCAAGGAAGCCTGTTCTAGCGATCAGCGGCACCGTTTTCCGGTTAAGGAAACATGGAAAATTTCTGCTGCAACTCTGCCGCCAGGTTTGGGATGATTTCCCCACTCACGGGTCGTTGCGACTCTACGACAGCCCGCGGACGCGGTGAAAGTTCGGGCGGTTCAAGTTTGGATCGTTCGGGAAATTTTGTGAGACCGGAATCCCAGGACCCGAATGCAGCCGGTAACTGACTTTCCCGAGGCGGGGCATTGCTGGTTGACTGGACGGCGTGGGTGGTAGGCCCGTTGACTTTCATGATTGCATCTCCGGACAGTGAATTTACTTGGAAGAAAAGGACCCGGCCTTGATGGCATCCATCAGCCGCTGGGCCTCGTGCTGCAGTTCTCCGGTCCCTTCCACTCCGCGCGACACGTCCATCGCGGCGTCGAACGCCCGTTCGGCATTCACCGTGTCGCCCAGGGCCAACATGCACTCGCCGAGGCGAAAGAGCGAGGCGCAATGGTCACCCCCGCACAGGAGCGCGGAGCAGAAGAACTGTGCCGCGCTTGATGGCATCCCTTGCCGCTGCAAGCAAGTGCCGGCAAGAAAGGTGAAGCGCGGCTCACCCGGCTTGTACGTCGCCAGATGGAGCGCCAGCGCGGATGCGAAACGGTAGTTGTCCTCGTCGCACAGGCGACAGGCCGTTTCGTAAACGGCCTCGAGCTGTTCCGTGGTTGGTTCCCCGACGTGCGAGCCGCCCGCCGGCGGGGCGAAAGCGCGCGCGAGCTCGTCGACCCTCGCGCTGCTCAACTGCTCGTTGCATGCTTGCACGAGGAAGAGGATTTCGGGTTGGGGTTGCGGGTCGTTGGCTGACATCTGTTTCCCTTGAACATGGCCTGTCAGCGACCTTAACGCCAGTGCTGCGTAACTCCATCAGACCTTCGTAGGGGGCTGACCCAAGCGACTAGATCGCTCCGCCGAACAACAGAAAGCCGAACACGCCGAGCACCGCCGCAGCGGCCAGCATGCCGCGCAAGTTGGCGGACAGCTGCGCCGGGCCAGGCAGCCTGCGTACTCGCGTATTCCAGACCCAGATGGTGGGGAGCACCACGAGCACCACGAGCAGCAACGAGACCTGCCAACGCAGCAGGCTGGCCCACGGCGGCATGAATAGTCTGGGCAGGCGCACCTCCGCGATGCTCGTTAGCGGCAACCCCTGGCTCCAGATCGCGCACGCGGACAAGCCGGCGAGAAACAGGATGATCGTGGCAGCCGGCTTCAGCGTCTTGCGCCAGCCGCAGATGCTGAGGAACAGGGCGCATGCGGCGGCGATGAAAGCCGCCAGCGCCAAGGCGTGGGGCAGGCCTTCCGTGTCGGGCAGCGCGCGAATGGCGCGCCACAGCAGCACATTGCACACGAAGCCAGCCCACAAACTCACGGCCAGCACAACCCAGCCGGGGTGTTTGGCCACATGTGTCTCACCCGGCGCGAGGATCGACGAATACCCAGTCGAACGGAAGAGCTTGAGCGCCATGGGCGCATTCTGCCTTCATCTGCCACGCCCCGGAAAATTTCACGCGCTGAAGAAGCCCTTCAACTTGTCCGCCCAGCTTTCCTCGGAAGGCGAATGCTTGGCGCCGCCTTTCTTCAGGGACTCGTCGAGTTCCTTCAGCAGCTTGCGCTGGTGCTCCGTGAGCTTCACGGGCGTCTCGACCGCGACGTGGCAATACAGGTCACCGGGGTAGCTGGATCGCACGCCCTTGATGCCCTTGCCGCGCAATCGGAACTGTTTGCCGGCCTGCGTGCCTTCGGGGATGTCGATCGCGGCCTTGCCGGCCAGTGTGGGCACATCGATCTCGCCGCCGAGCGCCGCGCGCGTGAAGCTGATCGGCACGACGCAGTGCAGGTCGTCGCCGTCGCGCTCGAAGATGTCGTGTTTCTTCAGGCGAATCTCGATGTACAGATCACCGGGGGGCCCGCCATTCGTGCCCGGTTCGCCGTTGCCGGCGCTGCGGATGCGCATGCCGTCGTCGATGCCGCCGGGGATTTTCACTTCCAGCGTCTTTTGCTTCTTGACCTTGCCCTGGCCATGGCAGGTGGTGCAGGGCTCGGGGATGATCTTGCCCGTGCCGCGGCAATGCGGGCAGGTCTGCTGCACGCTGAAGAATCCCTGGCGCATCTGCACGACGCCCTGCCCGTGGCAGGTGGAACACTGCTTGGCCTGCGTGCCCGGCTTGGCGCCGCTGCCCTTGCAAGTGTCGCAGCCTTCCCACGAGGGGATGCGGATCTGCGCGTCCTTGCCGAAGGCGGCTTCCTCGAGCGTGATCTCCATCGCGTACGACAGGTCGCTGCCGCGATAGACCTGACGCCCGCCGCGGCCCGCGCCGCCGCGCTGCTGGCCGAAGATGTCCCCGAAGATGTCGCCGAAAGCCTCGGCAAAACCGCCGAAGCCTTCAGCTCCCGGGCCGCCGGCGCCGCGCATGTTCGGGTCCACTCCCGCATGGCCGTACTGATCGTAGGCCGCGCGCTTCCCGGCGTCGGAGAGCATCTCGTAAGCTTCTTTGGCCTCCTTGAACTTGGCCTCCGCACCTTTGTCCTCGCCCTGGTTGCGGTCAGGGTGGTGCTTCATCGCCATCTTGCGATAAGCCTTCTTGATCTCGTCGTCCGATGCGTTCTTGGGAACGCC
>JAQZBU010000092.1 GCA_029237735.1 Ramlibacter sp.
GTCGAACAGCGTCTGCGACAGCTGGATGTTGGGCGTGAGCGCGTGGTATTGCGGGTCCATCGACGATGGCTCGGTCTTGATCGCGACGACCAGGTCGCGGGCCACGGCGTTACCTACCAGGCCGGCCGCGGCGGCGGCGACCACGCAGGCAAACAGTTTTCCTCGCATAGCAGTGACTCCGGAAACAGTTGAGTGATTGCGGGATCAAGCAATATGCGCGCCCGCGGTGGATTCTTGCGCTGGCACAGCATACAGGCGGCGTCATGGCCGTAGCACCGTGATAACCCGGCTTGGGGTGGGGTGGCAAATGCGGCCCTCCAGCAACGACCGGGGCCAGCAAAACGAGAACGCGCTGGCGGCATGCAGGGGGCTTGGCCTAAAGTGAGGCCTTCCGGACTGTCGGACCCGACATGGACTTCTTCCATTCACTCACGCTGGACCTGAAGATCATCGTTGTCGGCCTTGCGGGCTGCGTGCTCCTGGCGCTCTTTGCCGGCGACAAGAAGAGCGAGAAGCGGTACATGATCGCCCTGGTGGTGCTCGCCGCTGCCGGCGTCTACCGCTTCACGCACCTTCCGGGAAATGACCAGGCCGTAAGGGCAGCGACACGCTCCGCACCTCAACCCGTGACGGCGGCACCGAAGCACAAGCCGCTCGAATCGACCTTTGCCAAGTAGCTTCCACGCGGGGAACCTGATGCCAGAGTCCCACAAGAGCGTCCTGCAGAAGCTCAACGCAGCCATCCTCCAGAAGGATTTCGATGGATGCATGGCCTGTTGCACAGACGACACCGAATGGACCTTTGTCGGTGAGCGCACGTTGCGCGGAAAGACAGCCGTCCGGGCGTGGATGGAGGATGCCTATCAGGTGCCGCCTCGGTTCCAGGTGCACCGGATGATTGCCGAAGACGACATGCTGGTGGTCGTCGGGGAGATCACCCTCGACGACGCGCAGGGCAAGCCGGTCCGCCACCAGTACAGCGACGTCTGGCGCTTGCGGGACGGAAAGATGGCCGCGCTGCAGGCCTTTGTCATTCCAGGCTGACAACCCGGCTTGCGCCGGGCTGTACCACTCCGGGATCAGCTCACGCGCTTGACGCCGACGTCCTCGATCAACTGCTTCATCTGTGCCCGTTCTTTCGCGAGGAACTCGCTATAAGCCGCTCCGGGCATGAAGGCCGCCGCCGCGCCGACATTGGCGTACGCCTCGCGAGTCTTCGGATCCCTCACGGAGGCCTCGACGGCATCCTGCAGCTTGGCGATGACTTCGACGGGCGTACCGGCCGGCGCTGCCAGGCCAACCCATGCGTCGTAAGCCACGTCATAACCGCTTTCCTTGAGCGTCGGCACGTCCGGGAACTCAGGCCACCGGGCGGTGCTGGCCGAGGCGAGCAGGCGCAGCCGGCCAGACTTGATGTGGCTCATCACGTCCGGGGGGTTCGGCACGATCAGCTCCACCTGTCCGCCAATCAGCGCCGAGGCGGCCTCCGGACCCGACTTGTACTGGACCAGTTCAAACTTGCCGCCCGTCTGCTTGCCCAAGAGGAACAACAGGAGGCTGTTCGGCATCGACGGCGAGCCGAACATCATCGACTGGGAGCCTTTCGCAGCCTTGATGACGTCCTCCACGGACTTGTACGGAGAGTCGGCGCGCACGACGATGCCGTAGCGGTTGACGCCATAGCCGGCGATGAACTGCAGCTCGGAGGGCTGGAAGGCGACGTTCATCAAGTGCGGCGTGATGGTGGTTGCCGACGCCGAGACCGTCGCCAGCGTATAGCCGTCCGGCTTCTGCTTCGCGACGTAGCCCGGGCCAAGCGTGCCGAGCGCACCGGGACGGTTGGTGATGACGATCGTCTTGCCCAGCTTGGCTTCCATGCCGCGCGCCAACGCGCGGCTCATCAAATCCGTGACGCCGCCGGCACCGAAGTTCACCACCATGGTGATCTCGCGCTCCGGGTAGCCGGCCGCCCGGGCGGCGGTCGCGGGCAGCAAGCCCGCAGAGGCGCACAGGGTGGCCACCGTCGACAGCCCGAATTCTCTTCTGTTCATAGCGCTCATTCTGATGTCTCCTTAAGGCATGTAGATTCCGCCGTTGATGTCGATCACGGCACCGTTGACGAAACCGGCGAGTGGCCCGGACAAGTACACCACCGCCTCAGCCACCTCCTCGGGCTGGCCGAGTCGGCGAACCGGTAGTTGTTGCGCGATCTTCGCGTTGGCTTCAACGCCGGCGGTCATCGACATCTCGGTGACCACCCGTCCAGGCGCAACGCAATTCGCGGTGATGCCGAACGGTCCCATCTCGGTGGCAATGGCGCGGGTCAGGCCGATCAGCCCCGCCTTGGACGCCATGTAGCTTGCACCGGCGCTGATGGACTTGGTGCGGCCGGCCAGCGATGCCATGTTGACGACGCGTCCCCAGCCAAGCGCCTTCATCCCTGGCAAGAATTCCTGGCATAGCACCAGTGCGGCCGTCAAGTTGACCTGCAGCACGGACTCCCATTCCGACGGGCTGATGTCCAGGACGCCGGCCGAGTAGCCATCGGCTTGCTTCGGCGAGATGGCCGCGTTGTTCACCAGGATCGCCACAGGCCCCCAGCGCGCCAGCGTTTGATCGCGCAGCGCGCGGATCGCGGAGCGATCGGTCACGTCGAGCACGGCGGCGTGAAGCCGCTGTGCATCGGGCGCCGCTGCTTCGCTCACCCAGGTGGCCGGTTGCCGATCGGCCACGACCACCCGGTGGCCCTGCCGAACCAATGCCTGCGCGATCGCGCGGCCGATGCCGCGCGCACCGCCGGTCACCAGAGCCACCCTGCCGCTGTCAGTTGCGTCGGCCACGGACGATCACTCGTTCTTCAGACCGATCTTGCGGGCTGCGTCGCCCCACTTCTTCAGGTCCGCGTCCACGATGGCCGTGAACTCGGGGACGGTTGCCGGCGTCGCAAGGTCGCCCTTGGTGCGGAAGGCCTGCTGGATGGCGGGCTCCTTCAGGATCTCGGCGATATGCGTGTTCAGCTTCTGGACGACGTCGGCCGGCATGCCCTTGGGGCCGAGCAGGCCCACGTAGTGGCTCACCTCGAAACCGGCGACTCCGCTTTCGGCGACCGTCGGAACCTCCGGCAGCAAGGGGAAGCGGGCCTTCCCCGTGGTCGCCAGCGGCTTGATGCGGCCGTCAGCGAAGTACGCCGAGACGCCGGAGATGTTGGCGACGCTGAACAGCACGTCGTTGCGCATGAGGGCCGTGGCCACCTGCGATGCGGCGGCATAGGGCACGTGGGTGGCCTGCCCGCCCACCTGGTCCACCAGCAGCTGCGCCGCCAGATGCACCAGCGTGCCGTTGCCGGTGGAGGCAAAGTGATACCTGCCGGGGTTCTGCTTGATCAGGTCCAGCAGGTCCTTGACGGTCTTGCCCTGGAAGGCCGGCTGGGCCGCCACGACGAAGGGCACGCGCATGAACTGGGCGATCGGCGTCAGGTCGCTCGACTGGTAAGACAGGTTGCCATACACGACGGGCACGATCGACATCGGACCGGTGGCCGACACGAGCAGCGTGTGGCCATCGGGTTTGGCCTTTGCCACGTACGCCGTGCCGATCGAGCCTGAAGCGCCCGGCTTGTATTCCACGATGAAGGGCTGCCCCATGCGCGCGGTGAGGCGTTCGCCCACCAGGTGCGCGACGGTGC
Organism: Ramlibacter sp.; assembly: GCA_029237735.1. Classification (GTDB taxonomy): domain Bacteria; phylum Pseudomonadota; class Gammaproteobacteria; order Burkholderiales; family Burkholderiaceae_C; genus Ramlibacter. The sequence goes on from JAQZBU010000092.1 coordinate 3,686, forward strand.
CGAGCGACGCGCCGGCCGCGAACGGCACGACGAGCGTCACGGGGCGTTGCGGGTAGTCGGTGGCGTTCGCCTGCGCAGCGAGGCCCGCTGCCAGGACGATCGTGGTGAGGATCTTCTTCATTTCTCTGTCTCCGCTTCTGTAGGTGAATGGGAATGGCGCGCTATGCCATGAGATAGCCGCCGTTGATGTCGAACGTGGCGCCGGTGATGAACGCGGTCTCTTCCGAAACGATGAACGAAACGAGGGCGGCCACCTCCTCGGGCTGGCCGATGCGGCCGACCGGAATGCGCGAAGCGTAGGTGTCGGTCAGGGCGGGGTTCAGCTGCGCGCCCAGCCCGGCCTGGATCGCGCCAGGGGCGACGCAGTTCACCGTGATCCCTGTCTTCGCGACTTCTCCTGCGAACATGCGAGAGAAGCCGATCAGGCCGGCTTTGGACGCTGAATAGTGCGCGCCGGACACGATGGAACGGGTGCGGCCCGCCAGCGACGCCATGTTGACGATGCGCCCCCATTGCTGCTTGCGCATCAGCGGCGCCGCGGCCCGGCACAACAAGAAGGGGGCGTTCAGGTTGACGTTGATGACGGCCAACCACTCCTGCAGCGGCGTGTTCTCCGTCGTCAGGCTGCGCCCGTCGTGCTTCGGCGAGATACCGGCGTTGTTGACGAGGATGTCCAGGCGACCATGAGCGCGCTCGATGTCCGCGAAAAGCTCCTGCACGGCGACTTCATCGGTGATGTCGCAGATCCTGTGTTCGGCCGACATTCCGGCCTCGCGCAATTGGGCCGCCGTCCGCGCAACGCCAGGCTGCACGTCGACCAGCACGACGTGGTGTCCGTCGCCGGCCAGGCGCGAAGAAATCGAGGCGCCTATGCCACCGGCGGCGCCGGTGATGAGCGCCACGCGCCCGGAAGTCTTGCTCATGGGGAATCCTTCGCTTACTGCATGAGGGCGGACTGCACGTCCTTGTACGAGAGTTCGGTCGACAACTCGACGTCGATGACCGAGGGCTTGTCCAGCATCAGTGCCTCTCGCATCGCTTCTGAGAACTCCTGCGGCGTGCGCACCTTCACGCCATGGCACTGCATGCTGCGCGCCATCTCCGCATGGTCGAAGTCGTGGAACTGCGCAGCGAACGGCCCGCGGATGTGCGTGGACCAACCCAGCATGTGGTTGTTGAAGATCACGACGACGATCGGAATCTTGTGCTCCACGGCGGTCATGAGACCGTTCATGGTCATCGAGAAGCCGCCATCGCCGCACACGGCGACCACCGGGCGGTCCGGATGCACCAGCTTGGCCGCCAACGCGGAGGGAATCGCGTAGCCCATCGGGCCCGCCCCCGCCGCTTGCAGGAAGCCACCGGCCTTCTTGGTCTGGTAGAAGTGCATCATGAAGATGCGGTTCTCGCCGGCATCGCAGGTGACGATGGCGTCGTCCGGCAGCACCTTGTGCATTTCCCCGATGACGCGCTGCGGCAGCATCGGCAGTTCTTGCGACCGGAATTCGTCGGCGTCGAAGTAGCCGTGCTTCGTCCGCAGGTCCACCACGCGCGCCCGGCCGTTGCCATCGCAGCTTCGCTGCTGCAGGGCGGCGTGCATCCGACCCAGGGCTGTGGCTGCTTCGCCGATGAGGACGTGCTCCGCGGGGAACGTCCAGGACGCATTGCGCGGCTCGATGTCGATCTGCACGAAGGTCTGCCGCTGCGGATCCAGCAACGAGGCGTGTTCCTTGATCGTGTCCGACGCAGTGAGTTTGCAGCCGACGACGAGCACCAGGTCCGACTCCGCGACGCAGGCGTTCGCCGCAGCGGTGCCGAAACTGCCGAACACTCCGAGGGCGAGCGGATGTGTCTCGGGAAAGCACCCCTTTCCCGAAGGCGAGGTCACCACCGGGGCGTTCGCGGCCTCGGCAAGCGCTTCCAGTTCGGCGAAAGCCTGGCCGATGCGCACGCCGTTGCCCGCGACGATGACTGGGCGCTTGGCAGTCGCCAGGGCGTCCAGCGCCCGCTGAAGTGCGCCTTCGTCGATGGCGGAAGAGTATGCCGGCAGGTAGTTGCGCGTCGGGTAGAGCGCCGGCTGACTGTTCGCTTCCACCATGCCCTTGAAGGCGGAGACGCTGTACAGGACGGCTACCGGACCGGGCTGGCCGCTCAGCGCATGCTTGATCGCCAACTGGGCCGCGTGGACGGCGGCCGCGGGATGGTGAGCTTCGAAGACCTGCTTGGTCACGCCACGGAAGCTCATCCGGGCGTCCCAACCGCCGTAGTCGCCCGTTCCGGTCTGGTAGGGGCCATGCAACGACAACTCCGGCGTGTCACTGAAGTCCGTCAGCAGCACCATGGGCGAGCTGGAGAGGTGGGCTTCGATGGTGCCGAGCAGCCCATTGCCCAGCACCCACGGGCCCTGGCCGACGAGTACGCCGGGCCGGCGCGTCAGCCGACCATAGACCTCCGCCATCGCACTGCCCAGGGACTCCTCGCGCACGAGCACCGTGCGGATGGAACTCTGATAGTCAGACAGCGCCGCCCAGATGTGCCCCGAATGTCCGCCCGCGATGCCGAACACCATCTCGACACCCGCTTCCTGCAGCACGTGAACGATGCCGTGCGCCGCGCTGAGCTCCCTGTCGAACAGTCGCTTGACCGCCATGTCTTGCTTTCCTCGATCGAATGTTCTGTTGCAGGGCAGAACGTGCCCTGACCACGAGACACCGATTCTTGGTTAGCGGGAGGCAGGGGGCAATCGATAGTTTTTAAAGTGCTTCTTAGTCCGCGCTTAAGTCGTGCCGCTACTCACGAAACACGGAGGCCACGGCCGCGAAGGACGCCCGCAGCACAGGGTCCTTGACGCGCGACGACAGACAGATGAACGACAGTTGTGCCGGCAGCGGCAGATGCTGCAGCACCACCAGACCATTGGCCTGCGCTTCGCGGATAGCGACCGGTTCCCGGGCCAGTGCCAGGCCGATTCCGGATCGGACCATGTCCAGCATGGAGGCTTCCACGTCGGCCTCCGCGACGACGTTCGGCTTGAGCCGCAACGGCGCGAAGCGGGCATTGAGCAGACGGCTGTGCACGGAATGTGAATGGGCCCAGATCCACGGCAGGGTGGCCAATTCCTGCCAACCCCTGCCCGCAACACGATCCTTCCAGCCACGCGGCGCGATCACGTAGTGCGTGAACTCCGTCAGGAGGATGCTGTGAAGCTCCGGCTCATCGAGTTCGGAAGCGGAGGCGCCAACGTGGTAGCCAGCGTCCAGGACGCCCTTGAGCACCTGCTCCTTGACCTCTCCCGACATGCCATGGTGCAGCTTCGTGCGGATCTGCGGATGCAGGGCGACGAGGCGCTGCAGGAAAATGCCGAGCCGCGTGATCTCTGGATTGAGCGTCGTGCCCAGTCGCAACTCTCCGCGAACGCTCTCCTGGAGGGATGCCGCACGCTCCTCCAGCTCACCGACGGCTGCGAGGATGCGCTCCGCAAACGGCAGCATCTCCCGCCCGTCCGTCGTCAGTGCAAGGCCAGCCGCGGTTCGCACCAGCAACGTGAGATCCAGCGACTGCTGGAAATTCTTCAGCTGAACACTCACGGCTGCCTGCGTCAGGTGCAGCCGTTCGGCCGCGCGTGTCAGGTTCCCTTCGCGTGCGACGGCGACAAAAGCGCGTACATGCTGCAGATCCAAACGTTGACTCTCCCGTGCGCCTCCAACTTCATTCTGCCACGCAGGGTTTGGGTGTCCTGGCTGGACAGGCGCTCATGCTGCAGTCGAGCTGACAGGATTGTCGTGTCATCAGCGCATGCCCGCCGCAGCGAGGATGCCCTCCACTGCCCGCTGTCCGCGACGGCGCGCATGCGCAAGCGGTGTGACGCCATCCGGTCGGCGAGCGTCACATCGGCCTTGTGGGCCACCAGCAGGCGCACGATTTCCGTGTGCGCCGGTCCCCCGTCGCCCAGGATGACGGCTTCGAGCAAGGCAGTCCAACCGAGGTCGTTGACGTGGTTCACGTCGATGGCGGTGCCGAGCAGCACGCGAACGGTGTCCACGTGGCCGTAGTGGCAGGCCGGAATCAATGCGGTGCCACCGTAGCGATTGGTACTCTTCAAGTCCGCGCCGGCCGCCAGCGTGGCCCGCACGATTTCGGTGAAGCCCCGCGCGCCTGCCAGCAGGAATGCGCTGTCCCGCCGGTTGTCCTGCGCATTGACGTTGGCGCGCTCGGCAATCAGCGCACGCACGACGTCGACGTGATTGCCGTCCGTGGCGGCAAGAATAGCCGTGCGGCGGTTCGCGTCCCGCTGTTCGATGTCGGCACCGGCACGCAGCAGTGCCTGCACCTGGGCGACATCGCCGCGCCCGGCGGCTTCCACCAGCGGCGCCCCCGTCTGTGCAGCGGCCGGGACGATGACAGTGGCGACGGCTGCAGCAAGCAGGCGGCGGCGGCGGCGCAAAAGCGGGATTCGCATCCTCGCATGCTGGCGCCCGCGTTCCATTGCGTCAAGCAGAGGTACGGCGCGAAGTCGCATGGCTGATAATCACCTCACCGTTCATGCGCAAGCGAAAAGTCCACCTGATCCTCTCGGCGTTGCTCACGGCGATCGGCGTGCTTCTTGCAGCGTTCAAGATCGTCCATGACAGCGAGCCCGGGCTGATCCCGCTGGTGCTGATTGCGCTGGGCGTCGCCTGGCATGTCACCGCTCGCCGCCGCTTCCCGTCGAAGACGACTGATCCTGGCCAATAGCGCCACCCCACCTGTGTAGCATCGCGAAGTGGACTTCCTCCTACCCCTTGCCATGGCACTGGCCGTCGGCTGCTGGCTGGCCAAGGCCAGGCTGCAGCAACAGCGCATCGCCCTCCTTGCGGGGTTCCTGTCGCCCTACAGCATCGAGAAGAACATCGAGACCGTGACCCAGGGCTACCTTCGCGCACTGGGCGAAGCGGAGCCTGGCCGCCGCGAACAGGTCCTGTACGTGCTGCGCGGGAACGAGCAGGAGTTGTGCCGGCAGATGCGCCAGTTCGCGGATGACATGGCGGCGGCGCCTGCCGACGCGACCCGCGTGAGCAAGCTCCCGGTGTGGCTTCCGTTCGCGCTGACCATCGCCCCTTCCTTCGACCTGCGCGAAGCCCTTCGTGTCCACGCGCGTGGCATTTGCCGTGCCATCGACACCGAAGCAGCGACGTCCCCGAAGGATCGGGCGTTTGCGATCACGGCCGAATTGCTGCTGATGCAGCACACCTGCCACTGGTTCTGCAGGTCGAAGACGGTTGCCTCCGCGCGCATGCTGGCTCGCCATCGCACGTCGCACGCACAACTGGCGGCTGCCGTGCTGCCGCAGACGCGGTCCGACTACCTGGGCCTGGTGTCGCTCGCCAAAGGCGGGTGAGAACGGCTCGCCCCGTTCTCACCTTTCGTCTTGGACAGCGACAGGCCGTACCAGCTGGCAATGGCAGCTGGCGCTGCGCCGAGGACCCCCAACGCACCGTCCGCGAGCGCCCCGTCGCGCAAGGCCCTCAGCGCCGCCAGCTCATAGCCGCAGACGACGAAGATCCAATCCGCGCTGCGATCCCTGTTCCCCCGGATCTTCTGCTCCGTCGTCGCGGCGATCGCCGGCGTATCCGTCTTCAGAAGGTGCGCACCACCCAACCCGGGCTGCATCGGCAACTCCTCGATCAACGCGCGCAGCCCCGCCTGCAGGCGCTCCGCCTCTCCGTCGCGCGGGGACAACCGCACCGTCATCGCATGCCGCGCCACGCCGGCGCCATGCGAGTGCAGCACCCTCGTCTGGCTGCGCACCATGTTCCGGTGGTGCGGCATGAGTTTGGTCGACCACGGCGTCGGCGCATTCAGGCTCGCCAGGTACTCGGGCGAGGTGAGCGCACCGTGGTCCTGCAGTTCATAGAGGATGAAGAAGCCTTCACCGTCATCGGCCGCCGACCAGCGTGACGCGCGCAGGAAGCCGGGCAGCGCCAGCCGCTCGGGAAAGTGTTCGTGCGAATGCCAGTGCTCGAACTCGGCGCGCATGTCCGGCGCCATGTCCCACCACATCGCGAGTGCAGAGTCCCCCAGCAAAGCCATCTTCTTCTCCTGTTGATCAAGCGGCGCGCGATGCGCGGCGGCGAAGCAGCGGCGAACTGTTCGCCGCCGTTGCCAGTTCACCGGCCGCCTGCACGAGCGGCCGCCCCAGTTCCTGCATGCGCGCAGCCGTCAGGCGTTGCAGTGGGCCGGCGATGGTGATCACGCCGACCGCCTCGCCGCCACGCCGCAGCACCGGCGCCGCCATGGCGCTCATGCCGGGTGCATACATCTCCGTCATCAGGCTGAAGCCGCGCTTGCGGTCTTCCTCCAGCAGCTTCATCAGGGCCTTGAAGGTGGTGGGCGCCTTGGGGCCGTACTCACGGGGCGAGCCGAAGCCTTGCCGGGCCACGAGTTCCGTCGCGCGCTCCTCGCTCAGCGTCATCAGCCACGCATGGCCGCCGGCGCTGCAGGACAGGCGCACGTCGATGCCCATGTCGGGGTCGTAGCGCAAGCCGGCGCGCGCGCCCTGCGCCTTGGCGACGAAGGTGAGGCGGTCGCCGTCCACCAGCGCCAGCCGCACCAGTTCCCCCGAGACCTCGGCCAGGCGATCGATGATGGGCTGCGCGATGTCCACGATGCCCGCGCCGCCCAGGAAGCTGAGGCCCAGCGCGGGCAGACGCGTGGTGAGCGTGTAGTCGCCCATCTCGCGCAGCTGGCGCACGTAGCCGCAGCGAACCAGGTCCGCCAGCAGCCGGTGGCAGGCGCTGCGCGGCACGTTCAGCTCCTCGGCGAGCGCGGCCAGTGCCAGCCCCTCGGGCTGCGACGCCAGGGTCTCCAGGATGCGCAGTACGCGATCGACCGTGCCCGTGGGGCCGGCTGCCGAATTCGCCATGTGAAATGAAATTCTAGTGTGGAACGATGTTCTGGACGCCAACCCTATCATGCCCCACTTCCCACCGTTTCAACTCGGAGACAACCCATGAAACAGATCACCCGCCGTGCCCTTGCCGTCGTCGCCATGCTCGTCGCCGCAGGCGTCAGCGCGCAGGACATCCAGGAACGCACGATCAAGTTCGGCCACCTGAACAACCCGGACCACCCCACCAGCCTGGGCGTTCGCAAGTTCGCCGAAATCGTGGCGGCCAAGACCGGCGGCAAGATCAAGGTGCAGGAATTCGCCGCTTCGCAGCTGGGCAACGAGCTGCAGCAGCAGGCCGCGCTGCAAGGCGGCGTGCAGGAGATGCTGGTGGCCTCCACCACGTCGCTGAACGCCATCGTGAAGGAGTTCGGCCTGCTGGACTTCCCTTTCCTGTTCGCCAATGCGAAGCAGGCCGACGCGATGGTCGACGGCCCCCTGGGCAAGGCACTTTCCGCCAAGCTGCCTGAAAAGGGCGTGATGGTCCTGGGCTACTTCGACCTGGGCTTCCGCAACGTCACCAACAGCAAGCGCCCGATCATGAAGGGCTCGGACCTCGAAGGCCTGAAGCTGCGCGTGATCCCGAACCCGGTGTTCCTGGAAACCTTCAAGACCTTCAACGCCAACCCGCTGCCCATGGCTTTCGCGGAGCTGTACGGCGCGCTGGAGAGCAAGGCCGTGGACGGCCAGGAGAACCCGTTCGCCGTCATCGCGTCCAGCAAGTTCTACGAGGTGCAGAAGTACGTGAGCGGCACCAACCACGTCTACGCGACCAACCCCATCCAGATCAGCAAGCGCTTCTGGGACCGCCTGACGCCCACCGAGCAGAAGATCCTCCAGGAAGCCGCGATCGAAGCGCAGAACTGGCAGCGCGTGACCAGCCGTGAAGTCTCCAGCAAGGCGCTGGGCGAGCTCAAGGCCAAGGGCATGATCTACAACGACATCCCGCCGGCCGAACTGGCCAAGATGCGCGCGGCGGTCAAGCCGGTGTACGACAAGTTCTCGGGCGCCTACGACCCGGCCATCGTGAACCTGTTCAAGACCGAACTGGAACGCGTGTCCAAGCTTTGATGCGGAACGGCGGTCCCGTGAAAGTCCTGGTCCTGCACGGCCCGAACCTCAACCTGTTCGGGCGTCGCGAGCCGCACATCTATGGCCACACCACGCTGGCGCAGATCGACGCGCAGCTGGCGTCGCTGGCCTCCGAGCTGGACGTCCAGCTCGAGACGATCCAGTCCAACCACGAGGGTGTGCTGGTCGACTTCCTGCACAAGCACATCGACGAGGCGCAGGGCGCGCTGGTCAACCCCGCGGGACTGACGCAGCACGGCGTGCCGCTGCACGACGCCATCAAGGCCATGCCGTTCCCGGTGATCGAGGTGCACATGTCCAACATCGCCGCGCGCGAAAGCTGGCGCACGCACTCGATCATCTCGCCGGCGGTCAAGGGCACCATCCAGGGGCTGGGCCCGCTCTCCTACCTCATGGGGTTGCGGGCGCTGGCGGCGCTGGCGAAGGCAGATCGCTAGGAGCAGCGGCCGCGGGCGCGCGGCCACTGCTTTACACACGCTGCCTGGAAACAGTTGATTGCCGAGCCATCCGGGGGCAGTTGGCCGCGTAGAGTGGCCCGCTCCACTCAAACCCCGAGGACCCTCATGGCAAAGAACTCTCGCAACAGCGAAACGGACGACGGTACGTCCAGCGTCGAAAGCCTCGCCCAGGTGGCCCAGGGCACATCGGCCTTGCTCCAGGGCGCCCAGGCTTTCCACCAGGTCCAGTTGCAGATGCTGCAGCGCATGGCGCTGGTTCACCAGCAGGCCGCGGAGAAGCTCCGGGCGGCGACCAGCCCTTCGGAGATGGTCGCGCTGCAGGGGCAACTGATGGTGCAGGGTTGGCAGCAAGCCATGCAGTACGGCCAGGAGCTGATGACCGCCTCGATGAAGGTCCAGGGCGAGATGCTGGGCAAGGCGGGGCAGCAGCAGCCATCGGCCGCAAACAACGGGCCCGTCACCTTCCAGGCTTGGCAGAACGTCATCCTCGACGCGCTCAACGGCGCTGGCAAGCACTGAGGGTCGGCGGCGCGGCGCGGGGATTCGGCCGACGGCGCAGGACACTACACTGCGCCCCATGCCCTCGCTCGCCATCCGCCCCGCCACGCCGGCCGACGCCGACCTGATCCTCCGGTTCATCACGGAGCTTGCGGTCTACGAGAAGGCGGAGGACGAGGTGGTCGCCACCGCCAGCGACCTTCGCAAGACCATCTTCGAGGAGCGCTCGGCCCACGCGCTGATCTGCAGCGTGGACGGGGATCCTGCCGGCTTCGCGATCTACTTCTACAACTACTCCACCTGGCAGGGCCGCAAGGGTCTGTACCTGGAGGACCTGTACGTCACGCCCGCCCATCGCGGTGCGGGTGCGGGCAAGGCCTTGCTGCAGCACCTGGCCAGGATCGCAGTCGCAGAAGGCTGCGGACGCTTCGAATGGAGCGTGCTGGATTGGAACGAACCCGCCCTCAAGTTCTACGAGTCCATCGGTGCCTCGCCCATGCCGGAATGGGTGAAGCACCGGATGGCGGGGCGAGCGCTCGAAGACTTCGCGCGCAGCTGACCGCCGGCAGCGTCAGCGCATCATGCGGGCGATGACGTAGCCGAGTGAGAACGCAGCGGCCAGGTACGTGAAGGGCTTGCCGACGACGCGGCGGCGCAGTTCGCTGGTGCTCTGGCCCGCGAAAGCTCCCATGCTCCCACGCTCCTTGGGCGCGACGATGAAGGTGGTGATGCGCTCGCCGTCGGAGTTGTCGTCCAGCGGGGCGACGCTGGCCGCGGGGATCACGGCCACCGGTTCGTCGCTGTCGATCTGCGGCACCGGTATGGAAGAGGCAGGCGCGGCGTTGGCGCGGTCGGTGAATTGCATGGTCGATGGTTCCTGGAAGGTATGGCTGCAATCTACGGCAGGCGTCGCGACTGCCGCGTAGGCCGAGACCGCCGGAAGGCCCCAACGTGCCACGCTGGCCATGGTCCCTGATAGATTCAGGCCTGCATGACTCCCAGCGACGACCAGATTCACGGCAACACGGGCATGCACGGCTGGCGCCGATGGCGCGCCGCCGCACTTGCCGCGCCCGGCCTGGGTGTGATCCTGCTGGCCATCCGCAACTACGTGATGCACCAGAGCGCCAACCAGGCCGGCAGCCTGGCGTTCTCGTGGCTGCTGGCCATGTTCCCGCTCCTCGTGCTGGTGTCCGCGTCTGCCGGCTACTTCGGGCAGCCGGGGGAGGCGGCCGCACTGGTGGACCGCGTGTTGGGCTATGCGCCGCAGATGGTGCGCGACGCCATGCAGCCCGCCGTCAACCAGGTCCTGGCCCAGCGCAACCAGGCGCTGCTGGCGATCGGCTTGCTGGCGACGCTGTGGACGGCGTCGTCCGGCATGCAGGCGATCCGATCGGCGCTGAACCGCGCCTACGGCGTCGAGCGCGGGCTGTCGTTCTGGAAGGCCCGCATCAAGGTGACGATCTTCACCATCGTGGTGGGCGCCGGCGTCCTCGCCGTCTTCAGCTCGGTGATCGTCATGCCGTATGTCTGGCAGCTGCTGCAAGCCAACGCCAACAATGGCGAGCAAGCGCTGTGGCTCTTCGACGGCGCGCGCTACGGCCTGGCCTTCGTGGTGCTGGCGGTCATGTACGCGCTGGTCTACGGCTGGCTGCCCGACGTGCACCAGCGGCTGTACACCGTCCTGCCAGGAGCGGTGGTGGGTGCGGCCCTGTGGGTCGGCGCTGCCGCCACCTTGTCGTACACCTTGCGCAGCGCCGGGAAGCTGGTGCTGCTGTATGGCAGCTTCGCGGGCGTGGTGGCGACGCTGGTGTTCCTGTACATCAGTGCGACAACATTGATTTTCGGGGCGGAGATCAATGGGGTGCTGCGGGAAAGCAGCCCCGGGTGATGAATCGCCGGCCGGACCAACGCATCGAGCCTTTGCGCATGCCATTCCTGCTTCGCCGCCGACCCCTCGTGCTCGGCGCCCTTGCTTCCACCCTGCCGACTGCCCACGCGCAGTCCGACACCGCCGGCCTGGACGCCGCAGTGCGCAGCGCCATCCAGCCCCTGATGGCCACCCACGACGTGCCCGGCATGGCGGTCGGCATCACGGTTGCAGGCAAGCGGCACATCTTCGCGTTCGGCGTGGCGTCCAGGGAGAGCGGCGCCGCGGTGACCCCGGACACCTTGTTCGAGACGGGCTCGCTCAGCAAGACGTTCACGGCCACGCTTGCCGCCTATGCGCAAGCCTTGGGCAAGTTGTCGCTGAACGATTCCCCAGGGCGCACGCTGCCCGCCCTGCGCGGCACCGCCCTCGACGCGGCGACCCTGCTTCACCTGGCGACCTATACCGCAGGCGGCTTGCCGCTGCAGTTTCCGGATGACGTTGCGGACGAGGCGGCGGCCCTCGCGTTCTATCGATCCTTCAAGGCTGCGGCCCCGCCCGGCACACAGAGGCGCTACTCGAATCCGAGCATCGGCTTGCTGGGGCACGTCACGGCGCTGGCGATGCAGCGCGAATTCAGCGAGCTGGCGGAGAAGGAGCTCCTCCCGAAGCTGGGCCTGCGCAGCACCTTCATCCGGGTGCCGCAGTCGCACCAGCAACAGTATTCATGGGGCTACAACAAGGCGAACCAGTTGATCCGCGTCAACCCCGGCGTCTTCGATGCGCAAGCGTACGGCGTTAAATCCAGCGTCGCGGACATGCTGGCTTTCCTGGAAGCCAACATCGATCCGTCTGCGCTCGAGCCTGCCATGCGGCGTGCGGTGGCCGACACCCACACCGGGCACTTCCGGGTGGGCCCGATGGTTCAGGGTCTCGGCTGGGAGCAATACCCTTTCCCGGTGTCGTTGCGGCAGCTACAGGAAGGCAACGCCAGCACGATGGCGCTGGATCCGCACGCGGCGCAGGCGCTGAGGCCTGGCCAAGGGAGCCGGGGACCGATGCTGTTCAACAAGACAGGTTCTACGAACGGGTTCGGGGCTTATGCCGCATTCGTGCCGAGCCGGCGGGTGGGCATCGTGCTGTTGGCGAACAGGAACGTGCCGATCCCGGCGCGCATCGAGGCGGCTCATCGCGTGCTGCGGGAAGCCACGGCGACGTAGCCAGTCACGCCAGCGTTGGCCTCAATGCCCCAAGATCTTCGACAGGAAGTCCCTGCCCCGCTCGCTCTGCGGATTGTTGAAGAAGTCATCCGGCTTGCAGCACTCGACGATCTGGCCCTCGTCCATGAAGACCACCGAGTCCGCGACGGCCTTGGCGAAGCCCATCTCGTGCGTCACCACCAGCATGGTCATGCCCTGCTGCGCCAGCTCGATCATCACGTCCAGCACTTCCTTGATCATCTCCGGG
>JAQZBU010000217.1 GCA_029237735.1 Ramlibacter sp.
CCCGGAGATGATCAAGGAAGTGCTGGACGTGATGATCGAGCTGGCGCAGCAGGGCATGACCATGCTGGTGGTGACGCACGAGATGGGCTTCGCCAAGGCGGTGGCCGACTCGGTGATCTTCATGGACGAGGGGCAGGTGATCGAGGCCTGCAAGCCGGACGATTTCTTCAACAATCCGCAGAGCGAGCGGGGGCGGGATTTCCTGTCGAAGATATTGGGCCACTGAGACCGGCGAGCCTTCGTAGGTCGGGTTGCGGGCGAAGCGAGCCTACGTAGGTCGGGTTGCGGGCGAAGCGCGCACCCCGACACACAGCTTCAGATTCATCTCGCGAGCATACGGCTGCTTTCGGCCCCGGAAGCCCTTGCTCGACGTCCCCTCGACACAAGTGGTGCAGCCCGTACGAACGCATTGGCGGCAGCCTCTTCCAGCATCCATCCACCCATCGCCCGATACGACACCGGCATCCAGGAGTTGGACGCACCGGCCCAATCGGTCGATGCCACTGGACGTTCGTCGATTCCACGTGAGTTCAGTCCGCCCCGGACGAGGGTCCATCGCGCCGAGGAGAGTGCACCGCGACCGAGTGCGTCTGCAACCGACTGTTGTTCCCTGGTCCCGCGGCCGATGGTGCCCGGGAACCGCGAGAAGAAGCGCATGAGGAGGCTGGCGGGCTTGCCCGGCAGCGAGGTGAGCAGCGTGTTGACCATCACGATCCGGTCCACCCCCGCATCCGCCATCGCCTGCTCCACCGTGTCCATGTTCGCGGAGAGCGATGCCGAGCGATCCTGGCTCGTCGGCGTGACGCCGAGCGCTGTCAGCACCGCATCAGCTCCGGCGAAAGCGGCTGCCAGGGCAGGGCGGTCGGCCAGCGAGGTGACCACGGCAACCCGGGACCCCGGCGGCACGTCCGTGATCCGTTCCGGCCGCGATCGCACGATCGCCGTGAAACGGATTCCCTCGGCGCGGCAAACATCCAGGATGCCTTGGCCCAATCCCCCGGCAGCGCCGACGACCGCGACGTGAAGTGGGCGAGCGGCGGCCTGGAGGGGATTGGCAGGGGAAGACATTCAGGGCTCCAGGGAAGTTGGTGAGGCCTATTCTTGGCGTCTGGAACCTTTTCGACTTGAACGCAGCGGCTGGATCGGCAGCCTTTTCGTTCAACAAGCACCCCTGCAGGCGTAGACTGCCGCACAACTCCCGAAGAGCTGCGCGTGGACAAAGCTTCAGCCAAGCCTTACCGAGGCGATTTCGTCGCCTGGTCGGGCATTTGCGGCTTCATCGGCGCAGGCGGCGGCGGTGCGATTTCGCCGCACGCCCATTACGCGATCCAGCTGGTGCTGGGTGCCCCGTCGGGTCTGCGCGTGCAGTTCGGCCGGCGCGGAGACTGGGTGCACTGTGCCGCCGCGCTCGTCCCTTCACGGGCCACGCACACCGTCGACCTGAGCGAGTGCGACACCAGTGTCGTTCTCTTCATCGAGCCGGAAACCCCTGAGGGCAGGGCATTGACCGCCCGCCTGCAGGGCAGGCTCGAGCTCGTGGATGGCGAAGCGGTTGCCTGCGCTGCGAAGCGGCTGGATCAGGCGTGGCGGGTGGACAGGAGCCGCGAGGCAGTCCATGCAGTCTGCGCGCAGCTCGTCCAGGACATCTCGCAGACCGCACCACGGAGCCCTTCCGACCCGCGTGTGCTTGCCGCGGTCGAGTACATCCGCCAGAGGGTCGACCAGTCCGTGTCGCTGCCGGAGGTCGCCCGCGTGGCCAAGCTCTCGCCCGACCGGTTCCGACACCTGTTCGTCGAGGAGACGGGCATGCCGCTGCGAACCTACGTTCTCTGGCGTCGGCTCCTGCATGTCTGGACCCTGCTCAGCGCCGGCCAGACCCTCTCCAGTGCCGCGCACGCGGCCGGCTTTGCGGACTCGGCGCATCTGTCCCGGACGGCCCGCACGATGTTCGGCCTGCCGCCCTCTGCATTGCAGATGAAGGGGCCGCTCAGTGAAAAAGGGGGAACGCGATCCTGCAGGACATCCTGATCATTGCCGACGACCTCTCCGGCGCCGCGGACTGCGCGATCCCGTTCGCGCGCGCCGCGCACCGCACGGTCGTCGCGCTGCAACCACTGGGCCCGGATGCCGACACGGCCGGCCTGACGCTGGCGGTCGACGCGGACAGCCGCCGCTTGCCGCCAGACGAGGCGGCAGCGCGAACGCGCAGCATCTACACGGCGCACCGGCGCGCAGGCCAGCGCCTCTACAAGAAGATCGACTCGACGTTGCGCGGCAACTGGGCGGCGGAAGTCGCGGCCTTGCGGCCGCTGGCGGGCTTGGCCATCGTGGCGCCGGCGCACCCGGCCCTGGGCCGCACCGTGAGCGGCGGCAACGTCTACATCGGAGGCCAGGCCCTGGCGGACACCGGGTTGTGGAAGCTGGAGCACGCGCACCGACCCGCAGCCATCGACGCCCAACTGCAGGAGGCCGGCCTCGAGACCGGCACCCTCGACGGCGACTCGTTGCGCGACGAACCCGAAGCGCTTGCGGAGCGCATCCAGGCCCTTGCCTCCCATGGCGTGGACGCGCTGGTCGTCGACGCCCGGCACGAGCAGACACTGCGCACGCTGGCCCTCGCCATGACGCACAGCCCGCTGCCCTTCTTCTGGGTGGGGTCCGGTGGCCTGGCGCGGGAGATCGCCGCGCTGGAAGCATCGCCTGCGGCCACCGGCTTCGCGGGGCTTCAGCCGCCGCCGGGGCCCACGCTGGTCCTCGTCGGCAGCCTGTCAGCGGTGACGGACCGCCAGTGCGCCGTGCTCCGGGACTCCGGGCCCGTGCGGGAGCTGGTGGTGCCTCCCGTCGTGCTGAGGCGAGGGCCGCTGCACGTGGAGTGGCAGTCCCTGCACGCGCGCATCGGCGAGCTGCTGGGCGCCGGCACCGACCTGCTGCTGCGCATCGGGCGCGAGCAGGCGCTCGATCCCTCGGAAGGAGCGCTGCTGGCCGAAGCGCTCGCCAAGCTGGTCGGAGTGCATTTCGCGAAGATCGGCGCCCTCATCGCCACCGGCGGCGAGACCGCCCGCGCGATGCTGGTCGAGGCGCGGATCGACAGCCTGGAACTGCTGGCCGAGCTGCAGACGGGCGTGGCGGCCGGCGTTCCGCGCCATGGGCGCGCGCATCGCCCGTATATAGTGACCAAGGCAGGAGGATTCGGCGGCGAACGGACGCTCTACGAAGCCTGGCACCGCCTGCGTCTTTCCCAACCACGGGCACCTGAATGAGCAACTACCTTCCTGTCGTCGGCATCACCATGGGCGATGCCACCGGCGTCGGCCCCGAGGTCGTCGTCAAGACCCTGTCGCGCCGCTCGCTGTACGAGCAGTGCCGTCCGCTCGTGATCGGGGACACGAAGCGGCTGGAACTGGCCAACCGCATCGTCAAGGGCGACGTGCAGGTGCGCAGCATCGCCAAAGCCTCGGAAGCGCGGTACGAGCCCGGCACCATCGACTGCATCGACCTCGGCCTGATCCCCGAGGACCTGCCCTTCGGCCAGGTTTCCCCGATCGCCGGCGATGCGGCATTCCAGTACATCCAGCGTGCGGCGGCCCTGGCGCAGGCCGGCGAGATCGACGCGATCTGCACGGCACCCCTGAACAAGGAAGCACTGCACGCCGGGGGCCACAAGTACCCGGGGCACACGGAAATGCTGGCCCACCTGACCGGCGTCGACGAAGTCTCGATGATGCTGGTGGCGCCCAAGCTACGCGTGATCCACGTCACCACGCACATCGGCATCATCGACGCCATCCGCAAGATCGAGCCTGGCCTGGTGCAGCGGACCATCGAACGCGGCCACGCCACCCTGGTCAAGGCGGGCATCCCGAAGCCGCGCATCGGGGTGTGCGGGATCAATCCGCATGCCGGCGAAAACGGCTTGTTCGGCTATGGGGAGGAAGAGGAGAAGATCATCCCCGCCGTGAAAGTGCTCCAGGCCCGCGGGCTGGACATCACGGGGCCGCTCCCCGCGGACACGCTGTTCTATCGCGCGGGCCGGGGCGACTTCGACCTCGTGGTCGCGATGTACCACGACCAGGGCCATGGTCCCATCAAGGTGCTGGGCCTCGAGGCGGGCGTGAACGTCACCGTGGGGTTGGACGTCATTCGAACTTCGGTGGATCACGGCACGGCGTTCGACATCGCCGGCAAGGGCATCGTGGACGACGGCAGCATGGTCGAGGCGATGCGCCAGGCGATCGAGTTGGCG
>JAQZBU010000093.1 GCA_029237735.1 Ramlibacter sp.
ACACCATCGCCGTGATGCATAACTCCGTGATCCGTGCACCCCTGGTGCAGAAGACCATGACCTGGGATCCAGTGCGCGACTTCACCTACATCATCGGCCTGGCCGGCCTGGTCACCGGCGTCACCGTCGCCGCCGATGCGCCGTGGAAGACCATGCCCGAGTTGCTGGAAGACGCAAAGAAGCGCCCGGGCGTCATCAGCTGGGGCAACGTGGGCGCGATCAGCATCAACCGCATCTACGCCGAACGCCTGGCGCGATCGGCCGGCACGAAATTCAACATGGTCCCGTTCAAGGGTGGCAGCGAGAGCTTCCAGGCCCTGATCGGCCGCCACCTCGACGTATACGGCGACCCAGGCTTCGGCCCGCAGGTGCAAGGCGGCAAGGCGCGGCTGCTGGCGACCTTCACTTCACAGCGCCTGAAGCGCTTCCCCGACGTGCCGACAGTCAAGGAACTCGGCCACGACCTCGTCATCGACTCGCCGGTCGGCCTGGTCGCGCCGAAGAACCTCGATCCGAAAATCGCCGCGCGCCTGCAGGCGGCATTCCGCAAGGCCGCGTCGGACCCGGTGTACCTGCAGCAGCTGGAAACCTTCGACATGCAGCCCAACGTGATCAGCGGCGAGGCCTACGCCGACTATGCGCGTGCACAGTTCGCGCGCGACCAGAAGATGCTGGCCGAAATCGGGTTCAAGCCGGAGTGAAGACCATGAGCATGGACCCTTCCGCATTCGACTTCACGGGCCGTCACCTCTTCGTGGCAGGGGGCTCGAGCGGCATCAACCTCGGCGTGGCGCAGGCGTTTGCTCGTGCCGGCGCGAACGTCTCGCTGATCAGCCGCTCCGCCGACAAGGTGGCCACCGCCGCCGCCGGACTCGAGGCCCTGGGCACGCAGGCGCTGGGCATTGCCGCCGATGTGCGCCAGCCCGAAGCGCTGGAGCGCGCGTTAAGCGAGGCCCATGTCCGCTTCGGTCCGATCGACGTGCTGCTCTCCGGAGCGGCCGGCAACTTCCTGGCCAGTGCGCTCGACATGTCGCCCAACGCCTTCAAGACCGTAGTCGAGATCGACCTGCTGGGCAGCTTCAATGTGGCACGGCTGGCCCATGCGCATCTGCGGCGGCCGGGCGCCTCGATCATCCAGATTTCCGCGGGACAGGCTTTCACGCCAACGCCGTTTCAGGCCCATGTCTGCGCGGCCAAGGCCGGCGTGGACATGCTCACGCGCGTGCTGGCGCTGGAATGGGGCGCCGAAGGCATCCGCATCAACTCCATCGTGCCGGGCCCGATCGCCGACACCGAGGGGCTCAAGCGCCTCGCGCCCACGGCCCGGACGCTCGACGACATGGCGCAGCGCGTGCCGCTCAAGCGGCTGGGCCGCATCGAGGACATCGCCCGCATGGCGATGGTGCTGGCCAGCGACTGGGGCTCGTACATCACCGGCGCGGTGATCCCCGTCGACGGCGGGCTGGCGCTGACCGGCCCGCGCGACTTAACCGCGGCGGCCGAGGCGACGCGAAAGACGCGCGCATGAAGGCATGGTCGGATCCGCCCGCGATGGGCAGCAGCGGAACATTGCCACGCAGCGGCCGCGAGCGGCATGTGCCATTCACGGCGCACCTGGACATCCGCGTGGACCACGCCGAGGCCGGCGAGGCCGTGGTGTCGGTGGAACTGCAGCCGCACATGCTGAACAACCACGACGCCGGTCACGGCGGTGTGTTGATGACGCTGCTGGACATTGCGATGGCCAATGCCGCGCTGTCCAAGATCGACTACGCGCGCGAGGTCGTCACCGTCGACATGACCGTCGGTTTCATGTCCGCGACCTCGGGCCGACTGGTCGCGACCGGCCGCGCCGTGGGCGGCGGACGCTCCATCTGCTTTTGCGAAGCGCGGGTGCTGGACGAGAGCGGCAAGGTCGCGGCGCAGGCGATGGGTACTTTCCGCTACCGCGAGGCGACCCGCGCCTCGCCGGCTTAGGCCAGGCGGGTGATCGCCTCGCGGCTTCCGGCCAGTTCGCGAAGGCGGAACTTCTGGATCTTCCCGGTGGCGGTCTTCGGCAGTTCCGTGAAGATGACCCGGCGCGGGCACTTGAAGTGCGCCAGCCGCTCGCGGCAAAAGGCAATGAGGTCGGCTTCGGCAAACGCCTCGGCATCCGCCTTGGGCTCGATGAAGGCACAGGGCACCTCGCCCCATTTGCCGTCCGGCTGGGCGACGACCGCAGCATGCAGGACGCCGGGATGGCGATGCAGCACGTCCTCCACTTCCACGGAGGAGATATTCTCGCCGCCCGAAATGATGACGTCCTTGGAGCGGTCGGTGATCTGCAAGTAGCCGTCGGGATGGACCACGGCCACGTCGCCGGTGTGGAACCAGCCGCCCGCGAAGGCCTTGGCCGTGGCATCAGGGTTCTTCAGGTAACCCATCATGACGATGTTGCCGCGAATCAGCATCTCTCCCGCCTCGCTGCCGTCGCCGCGCACTGGTGTCAGTGTTTGCGGGTCGGCGACGGTGAGTCCCTCCAGAAGCGCGGCCCGCACGCCTTGACGCGCCTTCAGGCGGGCCCGCTCGCCCGCCGGCGCCTCATTCCAGGCATCCTGCCAGGCGCAGCTGATCGATGTACCGGATATTTCGGTGATGCCGAAGACGTGATCCACGTCGAACCCCATCGCCCCGACGGCCTCGAGCACCGCAGCGGGCGGAGGCGACCCCGCGGTCAGCACGCGCACAACGCGTGGCAGCGCTGGCCTTTCGGTGGCCGGCGTGTTCGCGATACCGGCCATGACAACGGGCGCGGCGCAGAAGTGCGTGACGCCCTGATCGGCGATCGCGCAGAAGATGTTGGTGGCGTTCACTTTGCGCAGGCACACGTGCGTTCCCGCCGCCGCCGTGATCGCCCAGGTGAAGCACCAGCCATTGGCGTGGAACATCGGCAACGTCCACAGGTAGGTGGGATGGCGCGGCAGCGCCCAATCGGTCATCTGCGTCAGGCTCATCAAGTACGCGCCGCGGTGGCTGGGCACCACGCCTTTGGGGTCGCCCGTGGTGCCCGACGTGTAGTTCAACGCGATCGGGGACCACTCGTCGGATGGCCACACACCGGCAAACGCCGGGTCGCCGGTCGCCAGCAGCGACTCATAGTCCGTCTCGCCGATGGCGGGACCCTCGGGCGCTCCGATATCGTCGATGTCGATCACTCGTGGTGGCCGCGGCACGCCCGCCAAGGCTCGCAGCACCAGGGGGGCGAACTCGCGGTCGACCAGCAACAAGCGCGACTCGCCATGGCTCAGGATGAAGGCAATTCCTTCCGCATCGAGCCGGCAATTGATAGCGTTGAGCACCGCACCCGCCAGGGGCACTCCGAAGTGCGCTTCCAGCATCGCTGGTGTGTTGGGCGCAATCACGGAAACGGTGTCGCCCGGCTGCACGCCCATGCGCACCAGCGCCGAGGCCAGGCGGTAACAGCGCTCGCGCGTCTGCGCCCAGGTCTGGCGCAGGCCGCCATGCACAACGGCCACGCGCTGCGGATAGACGTCGGCGGTGCGGTCCAGGAAACGCAGCGGCGTCAGCGGCACGAAATTCGCGGCGTTGCGCTCGAGGCCTTGCGCGTAGGGGGACGAAGAAGGAATGGATGTCATGGTGCTGTCTCCGCGCGGTTCTGGTCGTGGAAGTGGGTGAAGCGGCTGACCGGATCGCGCTCGCTGACAAGGGAGTTCTCGACGCGGCTGGGGTCGGCATAGCCGAGGCTCATGCCGCACACGAGCACCTGCCGGTCAGGAATGTCCAGTTCCCGCGCGATGATCCGGTGGAAGGTCGTGAAGGCGGCCTGCGGGCAAGTGTCCAGGCCCCGGCCACGGGCCGCCACCATGAGGCTCTGCAGGAACATTCCATAATCGATGAAGCTGCCCTGCTGCATGACCCGGTCAATGGTGAATATCAGCCCGACCGGCGCGTCGAAGAAGCGGTAGTTGCGCGCGTGCTGAGAGTGCATTCGGGACTTGTCGCCCTTGGCGATGCCGAGCAGGCCGTACAGGTCCCAGCCGATCTTGCGGCGCCGGTCGATGTACGGAGACACCCATTCACGCGGGTAATAGTCGTAGGGCTCGTCCAGTTGCTCGAACAACGCCGGGTCGTCGTAAGCATGGAGCACCGCGGTGCAGACGCGCTCCTTGGCGGCGCCGGTCAGCACGTGCACCTGCCAGGGCTGGGTGTTGACGCCTGACGCGCAGTGCCGCGCGACGTCCAGGATCGCCTCGATCTCCTCCCGAGGCACCGGCGTTGGCAGGAAGGCCCGAATGGAGCGGCGCGAGACGATGGCCCAGTCGACCGCATCCCGAAGAACATCAGGGTCGACGGGAGGCGGTGGGGCAAGCCGGTTCATCGGCCTGGATGCTAGGCGGATCAAGCGATCCTGAATGGTCAGCGCAAGACAATTCGGCCGATCAGTGATTTCCCTTGGGCAGGCTGCAAGCAATTCCGCCATGATTGCGGCGTTACACCTTCAGAGCCGGACAGGACGAGAATTGGCGCCTGCGCTCGACAGTCACGTCCCACCTATGACAGTTCCCGGCTCCAACTTGCGCGACTTCCTGGAAAGCTCACCTTGGCGGACCAGCCTGACCCCGGAGCAGATGGAACGGGTGCGCGCTGACACCACCATGCGGACTTTCGATGCCGGTGCCACCGTCTGCCTTCGCGGCTCGCCGGCGCTGCACTGGATGGGTGTCGTGGACGGCATGCTCAAGGTCGACACCATTGCGGCCGACGGACGCAGCACGACATTTGCCGGCGTGCCGGCAGGCGCATGGTTCGGTGAAGGCGCCGCGCTCAAGGGTGAGCCCCGCCCTTATGCCGTGGTGGCTATCCGCGACAGCACGGTGGCCTTCATGCCGCGCCAGACGTTCCTGTGGCTGATCGACGAGAGCCGCGGCTTCAGCCGCTGGGTCATCGACCAGCTGAATGCCCGGCTTGGGCACTACGTCGCGCTGATCGAGAGCTTTCGCCTGCAGGATGTCACCGCGCGCGTGGCGTATTGCGTGTCGGAGCTTTTCAATCCACAGCTGTATCCCTCCACCGATCGCCAGCTCGTCATCTCGCAGGAGGAGATCGGCCGGCTGAGCGGACTGGCCAGGCAGAACGCCAACCGAGCCTTGCACAAACTGGAAGAGGCCGGACTGCTGCGCATCCGCTACGGTGTGATCGAAGTTCTGGACCTCGAAGGCCTGCAACGCTTTGCTCAGGGGCATGGGTGAGGCCTGACCGTCGATGCTTTCCGCCAATGCCAAGGATAGATCTCGCCATTGCGGACGTCATGGGGACGTCCGACGATGGCTTTTTTTAGATAGCAGGAGACAAGCATGAACCGTCTGAATCGGCTGAGGCGCACCCTTGTGATCGCCGGAGTGGCCCTGGGCTCGGGCCTGCTGCACGCGCAGCAAGTGCCGGCCAGCGTTAAATTGATCGTCGGATATGCCGCCGGCGGCCCGGTAGACCAGGCCGCGCGGCAGATCGCGCCGGCGCTGAGCCGTGAGCTGGGCACCACCGTGCTGGTGGAGAACCGGCCGGGCGCCAACGCCACCACTGCTGGCGATGGCGTGGCCAAGGGGCCGGCCGATGGCTCGTTGCTGTGGTTCGCCGCCAGCCCCACCGTGACCATCAGTCCCAATGTGCAGAAGATGCCGTTCGAACCCACGCGCGACCTGCAGGCGATCGCGCCGGTCCTGAGCTACTACAACGTGCTGGTCATCAACAAGGATCTGCCCTTCAAGTCCGTGCGCGAGCTGGTGGACCACGCCCGCGCCAACCCCGGCAAGGTGAGCTACGGCTCGGCCGGCGTGGGAGGCTCCAACCACCTGAGCGGCGAGCTGCTGGCGGCACGCACCGGCACCAAGCTGCTGCACGTGCCCTACAAGGGCAACGCGCCCGCGATGACCGACGTGATCGGCGGCCAGCTGACCATGATGTTCGACATCATCAGCACGGCGCGCGGCTTCATCGCCAGCGAGAAGGTACGTGCCATCGCCGTCACCTCGCCGGCGCGCAACCCCTCGCTGCCCAACGTGCCGACCATGACCGAATCCGGCATCGCCGACTACGAGGTCGGCGGCTGGTTCGCCGTATACGCCTCGGCACAGTTACCCAAGCCACTGGCCGCGCGCTACACCCAGGCCTTCGCCAATGCGCTGAAGGATGCCGAGTTGAAGAACAAGCTGGAAGCCGCTGGCTTCGAGCCGTGGCTCGGCGCGCCGGACGCGGTCGATGCGCGGGCGAAGAAAGAGCGCGCAATGTGGGCCACCGTCACCAAGGACATCAAGGTCGAATGACAACTGCTGCAACGCGCATCCATACGCTGTTCGACAGCTGGCTGCAGCGCAATCCGCAGCGCGTGTTCCTGAAGCTGCGCGGTCCCGACGGTGAGCCGGCCACCATGACCTACGCCCAGGTCGGCGAACTGGTCGATGCGCTCCAGGCGGAGTTGGCCGCCGATGGCGTGCGGTCCGGTGACCGGGTGTTGGCGGTGGCGGAGAACTGCCCGCAGCACCTGGCGCTGATCCTGGCGTGCAGCCGCGTGGGGGCTTGGTCCTGCGGGGTAAACGCGCGCATGGCGCCTGGCGAGGTCGCGGGTTTCGCCGACAAGGCGGACGCGCGGGTGCACTACTTCACGGCCGGGGTGTCCCGCGCGGCTGCCGCGCATGCCCATCGCTTCGAGGCGCGCCCTTCGGTGGTGGACGGCCTGCTGCGCAGCGCCCCGCGCGCCGACGCCGTGGCCGAAACGGGCCCGCTCGCGGAGCAGGTGGCGGCGATCATTTTCACGTCCGGCACCAGCGGCACGCCCAAGGGTGTGCTGATGACGCATGCCGGCGTCACGCACTTCGGCCGCGTCTCGGCGGCGTCGCGCCAGCTGGGCGAGGACGACTGCTCCTACGCCTACCTTCCGATGACCCACATCTTCGGGCTGGGAACGGTGCTGGTCGCATCGCTGTACGCCGGGGCAACGCTGCTGATGCGTACGGCCTTCGATCCTGCCGACACGCTGGACGACCTGGCTCACCACGGCATCACCCAGTTGCAGGGGCCGCCCACTCTGTTTTCGCGCCTGGTGGCACACATGCAGGAGATCGGCGTTCCGCATCCCACTGCGCCGAAGCTGCGCTATGTGTACACCGGCGCCGGCCCCCTGGACCTGACGCTCAAGCAACGCGTCGAAGCCGCCTTCGGCCTGCCGCTGCACCACGGCTACGGGTTGTCGGAATACGCCGGCTCCGTCGCGCTCACGCGCCTCAATGAATGGCGCAGCGATACCGCGGCGGGCTACCAGGTCGAAGGCGCGCAGCTGCGCATCGTCGATCCACGCACGGGGCGCGACCTGCCCACGGGCGAACGCGGCGAGATCTGGATGCGCGGGGTGGGCCTGATGCCCGGCTATTTCCGCGACCCGGCCGCGACCAAGGTGGTGATGCGCGAAGGCGGCTGGTATGCCAGCGGCGACTTGGGCGAGATGCAGGCGGACGGCGCGCTCACGGTGGTGGGGCGGCTGAAGGAAATGATCATCCGCTCCGGCTTCAACGTCTATCCCGCCGAGGTCGAAGCGGCGCTCAACGCCTTCCCCGCCATCGAGCGATCGGCCGTGGTCGGCCGGCCGGCGCAGGACGGCAACGAGGAGATCATCGCCTTCGTGGAGTTACGCGCCGGCGCGGCGCTGGACGAAGACGCATTGCGCCAGCACCTGCGCGAGCAGCTGGCACCTTACAAACAGCCGGCGGTGATCAGCGTAGTGGAGCACTTCCCGATGACAGGAAGCGGGAAGGTGCTCAAGCGCAAGTTGCTGGAGATGCATTCGCCGGGGGCCGGCTGAGCTCCATGACATGGAGCGCTGACTCGTGATGTCGCATTGCAGCGTCACGTCCCGTCAGGTCTAATAGCCTTCACGCCGCCGCTGCGCCCTGAGCAGTCCAGTGCGGCAAATATGAACGCACACACGTCTCCTGCAGAGATGGCCGCTAACCGCCTCCCTCTAGGCGACTTCGTGCTCGATCTGGCGGCAGGCGAACTGTTCACCGCTCGTGGCCAGCTCGCCGGTTTGCGCAAGCAGGCGCTCGATGTGCTGCTGGCGCTGGGCCGCCGGCCCGGCCAGGTCGTCAGCAAGGACGACTTGATCCAGCTGGTGTGGCCGAACGTGGTGGTGAGCGAGGGGTCGCTCACGCAGGCGATCGCCGACATCCGGCGCGTGCTCGGCGATGGCGAGCACCTTGTGGTTCGTAACGTTGCGCGGCGCGGGTACATGCTGGTGCCGGACGATCTGGCCCCGACGCCCGATGAACCACTACCCACGGCAGCCCCGTCGGATCCCTCGGCTACGACCGGACTCCTCGGGAGATTCCGTTTGCGGCGAGCCGCGCTGCTCTCGGCGGTAGCGCTCGCAGTGCTGCTCGCGGCGGGCGGCTGGCTCGCCTGGCGTGGCACGGGGCCCTCCTGGCAATCTCCAGCCGACCTGGCGCGCACACCGTTGCCGCGCGAACTGCCGCCGCTGTCGATCATCGTGCTGCCGCTGGCGGTCGAAGGCGAGGTGGCCGACGCCGAGTGGCTCGCCGACGCGCTGCATGGCGACATCGTGATCGCCATCGCGCAGATGCACGACAGTCTCGTCGAGCTGGCGCGCGACTGGAGCCAGACCGCCGCAAACACGAACTCCGCTCTGCGGTGGCCACCCATCCATGCCGCCGCGCTGCTGCGGCTGGGCCAGCGCGACGCGGCTCAACAGGCTTTTGACGAGTACATGCGCCGCCACCCCGGCTTCGTGGCCGGCCAGGTCAAGGTGCGCCTGCCCAGTGAGGACCCGACCTATGCAGAAATGCGCTCCCGCTTGATTGCCAGCCTGCACGAGCTGGGGATGCGCTGAGAGGCAGCTTGGCCCCGGCGTTCGTTGTTTACCGGTTATCGATAAACATGCTATGCTGACGACATGGCAATCCAATCTTTCAAGTGCAACGACACGAAGGAGCTCTACGAGACGGGAAAGTCCAGGAAATTCGGCAACATCAAGGCAGTGGCCGAGCGCAAGCTGCAGATGCTCGACAGCGCGGTGACGCTGGAATTTTTGAAGGCGCCCCCCGGTAATCGGCTTGAGGCGCTGACGCGCGACCGGGCAGGTCAGCAAAGCATTCGCATCGATGATCAGTGGCGCGTGTGCTTCGTATGGACAGCGGAGGGCCCACAGAGCGTCGAGATTGTCGATTACCACTGATTTTTGATTTTTCATAGCCAAGAAGGGCACATCATGAAAAACGCAATGCGCGCGATCCATCCGGGAGAGATCCTGCGGGAAGAGTACTTGGCGCCCCTTGGCGTGTCGGCGCACGCCTTGTCTCAGGCGCTTCATGTGCCGCCGGCCCGTATTAACGAAATCGTGCGCGAAAAGCGCGGGATCACCCCGGACACGGCGCTGCGCCTCGCCCGCTTTTTCGGGGGTGATGCACAGTCATGGATGAACCTGCAGATTGCGTATGACCTGAAGCTGGCGGAACGATCGGCAGCGAAACTAATCGCGAGGCAGGTGCCGACCATCGCGCAGCTGGCCGCCTCGGATGAGCGGTTCTCCCGGGCGGCTTGACCCGCTGGGTGTCTTCCGGTCTTTGAACGCACACACGTCTACGGCAGAGATGGCCACTAACCGCTTGACTCTGGGCGAGTTCGTTCTCGATCTGGAAGCCGGCGAGCTCTTTGCCGCCGGTGGCCAGCTCGCCGGTCTGCGCAAGCAGGCGCTCGATGTGCTGCTGGCGCTCGGCCGCCGGCCCGGCCAGGTCGTCAGCAAAGACGAATTGATTCAGCTGGTATGGCCGAACGTGGTGGTGAGCGAAGGGTCGCTCACGCAGGCGATCGCCGACATCCGGCGCGTGCTCGGCGATAGCGAGCATCTTGTGGTTCGTAACGTGGCGCGGCGCGGCTACATGCTGGTGCCGGACGAGCTGCCGCCGGCGGCCGGCGACGAGGCGCCCTCACCGGCCAGGGACTCACCGCAAGCGCCCGCCCCGGCGGTCGCCGTCGCGATGCTTCGTCCCCGCTGGCGCAACGCCGCGCTACTCGGCGGGCTGCTGCTAGCTGTGCTGCTCGCGGGCGGTGGCTGGCTGGCTTCGCGCATCACGAGGGACGCCTGGCAATCCCCGGCCGACCTGGCACGCGCGCCCTTGCCGCGCGAAGTGCCGCCCCTGTCGATCATTGTGTTGCCGCTCACGCTCGAAGGCGAGGCGAGCGAGGCTGAGTGGTTGGCCGACGCGCTGCATGGCGACCTCGTGCTCGCTGTCGCGCAGTTGCAGAACAGCCTCGTCATCGCCCGCGACACCGCCAGCACCTACAAGGGCAAGGCCGCGGACCCGCGCCAGGTGGCGCGAGAGATGGGCGTGCGACACGTCGTACAGGGCAGCCTGCGGCGGGAAGGCGAAAGGGTCCGGATCAACCTGGCCCTGATCGACGGCGAAAGCGGCGTGCAGCGCTGGGCCGAGACGTTCGGCGTCGAGCGTGCCGAGCTGGCCCAGGCGGTCGGTGACTTTGCGGTGGCCATGGAACGCACGCTCGTCGCCGAACTCTACCGTTCGACTGCCAGGCGCAGCGTGACTTTGTCGCCGGCCGAGGTGACGGCCGACGACCTGGCGATGCAGGGCTATGCGCTGTGGTATCGCGGCGTCACGCGCGAGAACGTGCTCGCCGCGCGGGCGCTGTTCGACCGCGCCGTGGCGATGAACCCGGACTCGGCCCGGGCCTGGGGCGGCGTCCATTTCACGACGGCCAACATGGTCTTCAACGGCTGGACCGACGACCGAGCCGCCGCACTGCGCAGGGCCGAGGAAGCCACGGCCAACCTGGAACGGCTCGACCGTGACGGCAACTACACGTACAGCTCGAGAGTCTTCCTGCTCGTGCAGAAGTACCGCGACTACCCGGCGATGCTGCGACAGACCACCGAGTGGAGCGAGCGCTACCGTTTACCGCTGGCATTCGGCGCCCACGGGATGGCGCTGGTATTGAACGGCCGATTCGACGATGCGGTGCCAGCGCTCGAACGTGCGCTGCGCCTCGGCCCGCGCGACCCCTACCGCGCCGAGTGGCAGTATCGGCTGGCATTGGCCCACTTCGGCGCCGGCCGCTACGAGCTGGCGCGCGACTGGAGCCAGACTGCCGCCAACACCACGCCAACGCTGCGTTGGCCGCCGATCCATGCGGCCGCGCTGCTGCGGCTGGGCCGGCGTGATGCCGCACAGCAGGCATTCGACGAACACATGCGCCGTCACCCGGGCTTCGCGGCCGGCCAGGTGACCGCGCGCTTCCCCAGCGAGGAAGCGGCCCACTCCGAACTGCGGTCGCGGCTGATCGAGAGCCTGCGCGAGCTGGGCATGCGCGAGTAGGCGCTACAGGATCGCCGACGGGGGCGAGCCAAGGTTGGCATCAGCGAAATTTCAGCCTTCTTTGAGCGCGATTTCAAGACTCCTGGACGTTCGGAAACGATATTGACATGGCCAATCGGCGCGAGGCCGACGGGCACATCCCCTAACAGGAGCTTGTCATGAATCGTGCCATCTACTTCGCGAGCGCCGTCATCGCCCTGGTTTCCGTGTTTCTCGTGCAGTCTGTCGGCGGCATCCCGCAAAGCACCACCACCGTCTCGTCGCAGTTTGTGCCGCCGAACCCGGAAATTGCTGCCGCGCCCGATTCGAATTCGACAGCGATCGACGCCTTGGCCTCCTGGCCAGCCGGTGCCGGGCGTTGAGCGGGCACGCCCCTTCAGGCCGCCGCCCGCAAGCTGCGCCCCAGCGCGAGCTTGCGGATGCACGACGCGAATGAACGCACCGCCGGCGACTGTTTGCTGTCGCGCTTCCACAGCATGCCCGGCGTGCGAACCGGCGTCGGGCTCTCGATCGGGATCACGCGCACGTCGTCGCGCGGCTGCACCGCGTGGCTGGAGACGATGGCCGCCAGTTGCGTCCGGGCCACCAGCCCCACCATCGGCGCGATGGTGTTCATCTCGGCGGCTACCACCGGCTCGGCGCCACAGGAGCGAAAGCACTCGTCCAGCATCGTGCGGGTGGTGAAGTCGCGGGGTAGTAGCACGAGGCTCTGCCGGTGCAACTCCACCATACGGATACGCTTGCGCTGCGCGAGCGGATGCCGCGGCGACACCACAAGCACCATCTCTTCCGTATAGAGCGGCTCGAACCACAAACGCGTGGGGTCGGACGGCTGGTAGGCAATGCCAACATCAAGCGACGCATCGATCAGCCGCTGCGCGATCGCGTCCGCCGCCAGTTCGTCCACGGTCACCTTCACCGTGGGATTGCGCTGAAGGAACATCGCGAGGCACTCGGGCACGAACCCGATGTTGAAAGTGCCGGTGGCGCCAACGCGCACCTCGCCGCTGAGCTGGTCGCCCGCGCGCATCAGGTCGGACATCCCCTGGTCCACTTCACGAAGAGCCTTCGACGCGTAGCCGAGGAAGGTCTCGCCGGACTCGGTGAGCATCACGCGCTTGCCGATACGGTCGAACAAAGGATGACCGAGTTCTTCTTCGAGCTGCCGGATCTGGTGCGAAAGCGTCGATTGCGTGACGTGCACGCGCTCCGCCGCGCGGGTGAACGACAGACACTCCGCCAGGGAGACGAAATAGCGCAGGTGGCGCAGTTCCATAGGGTTTACCAGGGTGAATGATCGATAGCGTCGATCCGAACCATCGAAATTCTTCACTTCTTGTTGGTGCTGTCAATCGATACAGTCCCGCAGATCGAACCCAGGAGACACGCATGGCGCAGATGGAATACGACACCCAGAGCATCACGGACGCTGTCATCGCGCGGATGGCCGAATGCCAGGACCCGCGCTTCGAGCAGGTGATGACCTCGCTCATCCGCCACCTCCACGCCTTTGCGCGCGACGTCGACCTGAAGGGCGACGAGTGGTTCAAGGCGATCGAGTTCCTGACCGCCTGCGGCAAAGCCTGCGACGACAAGCGGCAGGAGTTCATCCTGCTGTCGGACACGCTGGGCTTGTCGATGCTGGTGGTGGCCCTGGAGCACGCCCGCGCCTTGAAGGGCCGCAGCGGGGCCACGCCACCGACCGACGCGACGGTGCAAGGCCCCTTCTATTGGGAGGGCGCGCCCGAGCTTCCGCGGGGCAGCGACATCGCCGAAGGCGTTGCGGGCGAGCCCGCGCTCTACACCGGCCGCGTGACCGATCTCGAAGGCAAGCCGCTCGAGGGCGCACTGCTGGACGTGTGGTCCGGCGACGGCGAAGGCGTGTACGACATGCAGCGCGAGGACGGCGGCATGCGCGCCCGCGCCCGCATTCGCACCGATGCCGAAGGCCGCTACTGGTTCTGGTCGATCCGGCCCACGTTCTATCCGGTGCCCGACGACGGCCCCGTGGGCGACATGCTGCGCAAGATGGGCCGGCACCCCAACCGGCCTGGGCATATCCATATGAAGGTCTCCGCGCCCGGCCACAAGGAAGTGACGACGCACCTGTTCGTCAAGGGCAGCCCCTACCTGGATTCCGACGCGGTGTTTGGCGTGCGCGAAAGCCTGATCGTGGAGTTCGAGAAGCACGAGCCCGGCACGGCGATGGACGGGCGAAAAATGGCCAAGCCCTATCACGTGGCGCATTACGACTTCCGCCTCATTCCCCAGGGGGCCGCATGAGCTCGATCAACAAGATAGGAAAATCAACGGTGCCCCGCACCGCGATCAGCACCTCCGACGAGCACAGCATCACGGTGCGCGGCGAGGACCTGTGCCATGACCTGATCGGGCACATCTCATTCACCGACTATTTCAGCCTGCTCGTGACTGGCGTGCGGCCAACGCGCGGCGATGCGATGGTGCTAGACGCCACGCTGGTCGCGATCGCCGATCACGGCATGGTGCCAAGCGTGCAAGCCGCCCGCATGACCTATGCCGCGGCGCCGGACGCGCTGCAAGGCGCGGTGGCCGCCGGCATCCTCGGCTGCGGCAGCGTGATCTTGGGCGCGTCCGAAACCGCCGGCCGGCTGTTCAGCGAAGTTGACGAAGTTACAAAAAAAAAGAACGGTGACCTTCGCACGGCCGCACTCGAGGTGGTTCGCCGTTGGCGCTCTGCCGGCCAGCCCATCCCCGGCTATGGCCACTCATTGCACAAGGAGCGCGACCCGCGTGTCGCCGCGCTGTTCGAGACGGCGAAGCGGGCAGGCACCAGCCTGCGCTTCGTCCAGATCGCCGAGACGATCGAGCAGGTCATCCCCGAAGTGGTCGGCAAGGACCTGCGGCTGAACGTGTCGGCTGCGATCCCGGCCGTGCTGCTGGGAACGAACTTTCCGCTGGTCGGCCTGCGCGGCGTGCCGATCCTCGCGCGCACCGCCGGCCTGATCGCGCACCTCTGCGAGGAAGCGGTGAAGCCGAGCGGCTTCGCCCTCTCCTACCAGGCCACGCGTGAACTGGTCTTCGAAGGCCAGCCGCCCAAGGCCAGGCAACCGTGATCGAAGTACTCAAGGACGTACGCGTGCTCGAGCAGGGCACGTTCATCACCGGCCCGGCCTGCGGCATGATGCTGGGCGACCTGGGCGCGGACGTCATCAAGGTGGAGCAGCCGGGCACGGGCGACCCGTTTCGCTCTTTCAAGGGTGGCCTGTACAGCCCGCACTTTCAAACCTACAACCGCAACAAGCGCAGCATCACGATCAACCCCAAACTGCCCGCCGATCGCGAGAAGCTGTACGCGCTGGTGAAGACCGCCGACGTGTACATCCAGAACTTCCGGCCCGGCGTGGCGGAGCAGCTGGGCGTGGGCGAGCAGCAACTGCGCGCTCTCAACCCGCGCCTCATCTACTGCTCGATCAGCGGGTTCGGCCCGGACGGCCCCGCGGCCTCGCGCCCGAGTTACGACACGGTGGCGCAAGCGGCCAGCGGCTACCTGAAGCTGCTGGTCAATCCGGCCAACCCGCGCGTCACCGGGCCGGCCATCGCCGATGCCGTCACCGGCTTCTACGCCGCTTACGGCGTGCTCGGCGCGCTGTACGAGCGCTCGCGCACCGGCCACGGCCGCAAGGTGGAAGTCTCGATGCTCGAAGCGATGGCGCACTGGAACCTCGATGCCTTCACGCACTATTACTCCGCCGGCGAGGTCATGGGCCCGTACAGCCGCCCGCGTGTGTCGCAGTCCTACGTGATGGAGTGCAAGGACGGCAAGTGGATCGCCCTGCACATGTCGTCACCCGAGAAGTTCTGGCAGGGCCTTGCCACCGCCATCGACCAGCCCGACATGTTCAAGGACCCGCGCTTCGCCAGCCGCGAGGCGCGCATCGAGCACCAGGAGGACATCATCGCGCTGCTGTCGGTGATCTTCGCCGCGCGCACGCGCACCGAGTGGTGCAATCGCCTGCTGGCCGAGGACGTGCCGCACGCACCCATGTACGACACCGACGAGGCGCTGGAAGACCCGCAGGCCAAGCACCTGCAATTACTGGTGTCGGCGCAGCACGCCACCATGGGCGAATTCCGCACCGTTCGCCCGCCGGTGACCTTCGACGGCGAAAGGTCGCTCTCGGTGCGGCCGCCGCCGACACTGGGCGAGCAGCAGCACGGAGCACAGCATGACCTTGAAGATCGGCCTCATCATCGGTAGCCTGCGCAAAGCCTCGTACAGCCGACGTGTCGCGCAGGCGCTGGTCGATCTGGCGCCGCCGGGCATGGCTCTGAAGGAGCTGGCGTATGGCGACCTCCCCCTCTACAACGGCGACCTGGAACCGGAGACGCCGAAGCCGTGGCTGCGGCTGCGGGCCGAGGTGCTCGCCAGCGATGCGCTGCTGTTCGTCATACCCGAGTACAACCGCTCGATTCCCGGCGGCGTGAAGAACGCGATCGATGTCGCGTCCAAGCCCACGGGCAAGAACTGCTGGAGCGCCAAGCCGGCATTGGTCATCAGTCAGAGCACTGGGCCGCTCGGCGGTCTGGCGGGCTCGTACGCACTCAAGCAGGCACTGGCGGCCGTCAACTGCGCCACCATGCCGCACCCGGAGGTCTACCTCGGCCGCATCGCCACGTTGTTCGACGGCGAAGGTCCAATGGTTCCCGACACGCAGGACTTTCTGCGCGGCGTGCTCGCGAATTACGAGACCTGGATCACGCGCTTCGTGCCGCGCTGACGCACTTCACCAGACCAACGAAGGAGACAAACGCCATGACGACGAGACCCACTTTCCAACGCCGCACCGTTCTTGCCGCGGCCGCGGCCTCGGCCGCACTGCCGCTCGCAGCCTGGGCGCAGCAGCCCCCGATTCGCATCGGCAGCACGCTGGCGCTCACCGGGCCGCTCTCGGCCACTGCGCAGGTGCACAAGCTGGTGGGCGAGATCTACGTGGAGGATTTGAACAAGCGCGGCGGGCTGCTCGGGCGCCGCGTGGAATGGGTGCTCAAGGACGACCAGTCCAAAGCCGATCTGGCGCGCACGCTGTATGAGCAGCTGATCACCTCCGACAAGGTCGATCTGCTCATGGGGCCCTACGCCACCGGCGGCATACTGTCAGCGATGGGGGTTGCCCAGCGCTACAACAAGGTGCTGGTACATCACACGCTGGGTGTGCCTTCGCTCGCCAAGTACGAGATGCAGTTTCCGGCGTGGTCGCTGGGGTCGGACCCCGGCGTCACGACCACGAACACCGTGTTCGAGGCGCTGGCCAAGGGACCGAAGCCGCCGAAGACGGTGGCCGTCGTCACCAGCAAATTCCCTTCCATCCACTTCATGTCGATGGGTGCACGCGAGACGATCAAAAAGCGCGGTCTGCAGGAGGTGCTGTTCCTGGAGTGGGAATTCGGCAACCGCGATTTCGGCCCGATCGCCAGCCGCGTGAAGGACGCCAAGCCCGACTTCGTTTGGGTGGGCGCCATCGGCCTGGACGGCAACCTGTTGCTCGATGCGATGAAAAAGATCGACTACGCACCGCCGCAACATTTCTACCTGTACCCGGCGCCGGGTCCGCTGGTGACGCTGCCGGAAGCCAGTGGCGCGTTGTCGGTAACGATCTTCGAAGAGCACGCACCCTTCACTTCTCGCCCGAAGGCCGCCGATTTCATCAAGACCTATCACGAGCGCGCCAAGCAGGCGAACTTCCCCGACACATCGGTCGAAGTGCAGGCAGCGGCTTCATTCACCGCGTGGCAGATCCTCGAGGCCGGGGTCACGGCGACCAAGGGTCTGGACGACAAGGCCATCGCCGACTGGCTGAAGAAGAACCGCGTCGAAACTATTCAAGGGTCACTGCGCTTCGACGGGCCTTCGAACTACGGCGACGACCTGATGCGCATCAAGCAGGTGCAGAACGGGAAATGGGTCGTCGTCTACCCCCCCGAGTTCTCCCCGCCCGGCGTCAAAATGACGGCCCGCTGACTCCATGAGCTTTCCGAGCTGGGCGCTGCTGTCGCAGTCGGTGTTGTCGGGCGTGTTCGCCGGCGCGTTGTACGGCCTGCTGGGGCTGGGGCTTGGCCTCAGCTGGGGGCTGCTGCGCACGATCAATCTGGCGCACTTCGCCTTTGCCTTCCTCTCCGCCTACATCTGCTACCAGCTGGCGGCGGTGTCCCACGTGGACCCGCTGCTCACGCTGATCGGCATTGTGCCGCTGATGTTCGCGCTGGGGGCGGGGCTGCACTGGCTGACCGACCGCTTCCGGCTCACGCCGTTCAGCTCGCTGCTGCTCACGTTCGGGTGCATGGGCATCGTGGAATCGCTGATGCAGACGCTGTGGACAGCCGACCCGCGCAAGCTCGAATCGCACTACGCCGAAATGAAGTTCCGCCTCGGCCCGCTGTACCTGCCGATTCCAGAGGTATTGACGCTGCTGCTGGCCGTGGGCATCACGGTGGCGGTGTGGGCGGTGCTGCGCTTCACCGACCTGGGCAAAGCCTTGCGCGCATCCGCGGAGGACGCGCCGGTAGCGGCCGCCTTCGGCATCAACCAGCGGCGCAACGGCTTCCTCCTGGCGGGCACATGCTCGGCGATGGCGGGCATCGCTGGCGTGTGCATCGCGTTGTCCAGCAGCATCAGCCCGTCGCAGATGTATGCCTGGGTGGGCGTGGTGTTCGCCGCCGTCATGTTGGGCGGGCTGGGCAGCGCGCTGGGGCCGCTGGTGGCCGGCATCGTGATCGGCGTCAGTGAGGCGGTGACGATGGCGGTCACCTCGCCCTCGTGGGCGCCGCTGGTGTCATTCACGTTGCTGATCCTGATCCTGCTGCTGCGGCCGGGGCGCATTCGATGAGCGCGCGCCGCGTGCCCGCCGGCATCGTGGCGGCCGGCTTGCTGATGGGTGCGTTGCCGTTCCTCAAGCTCCCGGCTTTCTACGAATCGTTTCTGTACCTCGCGTTGTTCTGGATTGTGCTGGCCACGTCGTGGAACATCCTCTCCGGATACGCGGGTTACTTCTCGTTCGGGCATGGCGCATTTTTCGGCGCCGGGGTCTACACGTCGGCCACCCTTGCGGCGAAGTTCAACTGGCCCTTTTTATGGACGCTGCCGGTGGCGGCGCTGGTGGCCGCGGCCATCGGGTTGGGTGTTGGCGCCGTGGTGTTTCGCGTTCGCGGAGTGCGCGGGGAAGTGTTCGCGCTGCTCACGCTGGCCGTCACCTTCGTGCTGGCCACCATCATCGGCAACACGCCGATCGACGGCGGGCCGGGCGTGTACCTGAATGCCGTGCCGGTGCCCAAGCTCGGCCCGTCAGCCACCTCAAGCCTGTACCTGATGATGTTGGCGGCGGCAGTGACGACGCTGCTGGTGTCCTGGGCGATCCGTCATTCGCGCTTCGGCGCGGGCCTTTTTGCCATCCACGACGATGAGGACGCGGCGGAGGTCATGGGCGTGCCGACCTACCGCTGGAAGCTGGCGGCGCTGGCGGTTTCGTGCGCGTTGGCCGGCCTCGCGGGCGGCATTCATGCGCTGTTCATTTCGTACGTGACGACGGCCGAGACGTTCAATCTCACGGTGCCGCTCACCGTCGTGCTCATGAGCATTCTCGGAGGGACGCGGCACTGGGCCGGCCCTGCGATCGGCGCGGTCGCGATCACCTGCCTGCTGTTTGCGTTCACGGGCGGGGAGTACGCGGTGCTGGGGAAGGGAGTGATTGGCTTGATATTGGTGATCGGGATCTTGTTCATGCCGGAGGGGGTGATGGGGAAGTGGCGGCGCAAGCGGGTTGGCTCCCTCTCCCCCGCCGGGGGAGAGGGCAGGGGTGAGGGGGCGGCGCGCCAACACTTTCACCCTCACCCCAACCCTCTCCCGCAAGCGGGAGAGGGAGCAAGGCAGCCCGTTCGAGAGGTGCTCCTTCGCGTCAACGCCCTCTCCAAATCCTTCCGCGGCTTGAAGGCCCTCTCCAACGTCAGCCTCGAAGTGCGCAAGGGCGAAATCCTCGGCCTGCTCGGCCCGAACGGTTCGGGCAAGTCCACCTTCATCAATGTCGTCAGCGGCCACTAC
>JAQZBU010000218.1 GCA_029237735.1 Ramlibacter sp.
TGGCGCTGGGCGCGGTGCTGGCGCTCGAGCCGCAGGTCATCGCCTGGGCGGAGCGCTTCGCCCGCCGCGAGCACGCACTCTTCCTCGGCCGCGGCCTGCACTATCCGATCGCCCTGGAAGGCGCCCTCAA
Source organism: Ramlibacter sp. (assembly GCA_029237735.1). Lineage (GTDB taxonomy): Bacteria > Pseudomonadota > Gammaproteobacteria > Burkholderiales > Burkholderiaceae_C > Ramlibacter. The sequence goes on from JAQZBU010000218.1 coordinate 131, forward strand.
GCTCAAGGAGATCTCGTACGTCCACGCCGAGGCGTATCCGGCCGGGGAGCTGAAGCATGGGCCGCTCGCCCTGGTCACCGGCGAAATGCCGGTGGTCACCGTGGCGCCCAACGACGCGCTGCTCGAGAAGCTCAAGTCGAACATGCAGGAGGTGCGCGCCCGCGGCGGCGAGCTCTACGTCTTCGCCGATGCCGACACGCGCATCGCGCCCTCAGCCGGGGTCAATGTGGTGCGCCTGCCCGAGCATTACGGGCTGCTCTCGCCCATCCTGCACGTCGTGCCGCTGCAGCTGCTCGCCTACCATACGGCGCTTGCCCGCGGCACCGACGTGGACAAGCCGAGGAATCTGGCCAAGTCGGTGACAGTAGAATAATCTAGGCAGCGTAATTTCCAGGGCTTCGAATCTAGGGAGGAGGACTCATGAAGATCAGGCTATCGATTGCGGTTGTGGCGGTGGCGGCGGCGTTTTCGTCCACGGCGTACGCACAGACCGAAATCCAGTGGTGGCATTCGATGGGCGGCGCCTTGGGCGAAAGAGTCAATGCCCTCGCGACCCAGTTCAACGAGAGCCAGAAGGACTACAAGGTCGTAGCCGTGTACAAGGGCCAGTACCCGGTTTCGATGACCGCCGCGATTGCGGCGTTCCGCGCCGGCAATGCGCCGCACATCCTTCAGGTGTTCGAGGTCGGCACCGCGACCATGATGGCGGCCAAGGGTGCGATCGTCCCCGTGGCCAAGGTCATGACCGACGCCAAGGAGCCCTTCAACCCCGAGGCTTATCTGCCGACGGTGGCGGGCTATTACACCGACCTGAAGGGCAACATGCTGTCCTTCCCCTTCAATAGCTCGACGGCGCTCTTCTACATCAACAGGGACGCATTCAAGAAGGCCGGTCTCGAGCCTAAGGCGCCCAGGACGTGGAAAGAGCTCAGAGCGACCGCGGAAAAGCTGAAGGCGGCAGGCCAGGAGTGCGTCTACACAACGGCCTGGCCGTCGTGGGTGCACATCGAGAACTTCAGCGCCTGGCACAACGTGCCCATCGGCACGAAGCAGAACGGCATGGGCGGTTTCGACACCGAGTTCACCATCAATTCACCCCTGCACGTGCGTCATGTGTCGATGCTGGGCGACATGGCGAAGAAGGGCCTGTTCACGTACGCCGGCCGCACCAACCAGGGCGACGCGAAGTTTTCGAGCGGCGAGTGCGCGATGTTCACCGGCAGCGCCAGCGCCCAGGCGGGCATCAGGAAGGCCGGCAAGGTCGACTGGTCGGCGCACTTTCTTCCCTACCACGACGAGGTGAAGGGCGCGCCGCAGAACTCGATCATCGGCGGCGCCTCGCTATGGGTCATGGGCGGCAAGAAGCCTGCGGAATACAAGGGCGTGGCCAAGTTCCTGGCGTTCCTGTCGAAGCCCGAGGTGCAGAAGGAATGGCATACCGGCACGGGCTACGTGCCGATCACGCTCGCGGCGTACGAGCTGACCCGGAAATCCGGCTACTACGACAAGGAACCGGGCGCCGAAACGACCATCAAGCAGCTGACCAACAAGACCCCGACCGCCAACTCCAAGGGCCTGCGCTTCGGCAACTTCGTCCAGGGCCGCACCGTCATCGAGGAGGAGATGGAAGCCGTATTCGCCGGCAAGAAGGAGGCGAAAGTCGCGCTTGACGACGCCGTCAAGCGCGGCAACGAGATCCTGCGGCAGTTCGAGGCCGCGAACAAGTGAGGAAAGGGGGCTCCGACAGAACGTCGCTGCCCCCCTTCACAACCCCCCGCCGCCGGTAGCGTAGTGTGGAGAAGCGGGTCGTTTTCCGCTCGGCGTGGTTGCCGTATGCGCTGCTAGCGCCGCAGATCGCGATCACCCTGGTATTTTTCTTCTGGCCGGCCGCGCAGGCGGTCTGGTTCTCTTTCCAGCTGCAGGATGCGTTCGGCCTGAGGACGCAGTTCGTCGGCCTGCAGAACTTCGTCGCGCTGTTCAAGGACCAGCAATACCTAAGCTCGTTCCGGGTCACCGCCGTATTCAGCGTGGCAGTCGCCGTGTCCGGAATCGCAATTTCGCTCCTGCTCGCCAGCATGGCGGACCGAGTGCTGCGCGGCGCGCTTGCCTACAAGACCCTGCTCATCTGGCCTTACGCCGTGGCGCCGGCGGTCGCGGGCGTGCTCTACGCATTCATGTTCGCCCCGTCGATCGGCATCGTGACCTATGCGCTAAAAGGCCTGGGCATTCACTGGGACTGGATTCTCAATGGCGACCAGGCAATGCTGCTGGTGGTGATGGCTGCGGTGTGGAACCAGATCAGCTACAACTTCCTGTTCTTCCTGGCAGGGCTGCAATCCATCCCGCGCTCGCTTCTCGAGGCGGCCGCGATCGACGGCGCAAGCCCGCTACGACGGTTCTGGACGGTGATCTTCCCGCTGCTCTCGCCCACCACGTTCTTCCTGCTGGTGGTGAACGTCGTGTACGCCTTCTTCAGCACCTTCGGCATCATCGACGCGACGACGCAGGGCGGACCCGGCACCGAGACCCAGATCCTCGTCTATAAGGTGTATCACGACGGCGTCAAGGCGGCCGATCTTGGCGGCTCATCCGCCCAATCGGTGATCCTAATGTTCATCGTCATCGCGCTCACCGTCGTGCAGTTCCGCTTCATCGAGAGAAGGGTGCAGTACTGATGGTCGAGAACCGGCCCCTGCTGACGGTTTTCTCGCACGTGGTGCTGATCTTCGGCGTGCTGGTCATCGCCTTTCCGGTGTATGTGACCTTCGTCGCTTCGACCCTGACGCTCGAGGAGATCTTGTCGGTACCGATGTCGCTAGTGCCGGGTGACCAGTTCCTGCAGAACTATTCGCAAGTGCTCCAGGCGGGTACCACGACGGGCTCCAAGGCGGCGGTCTCGACCATGTTGTTCAACAGCACCGTGATGGCGCTGGGCATCGCGCTGGGCAAGATCGCCATTTCCATCATCGCTTCCTTCGCCATCGTTTTCTTCCGCTTTCCGCTGCGCAACTTCTTCTTCTGGATGATTTTCGTCACGCTGATGCTGCCGGTGGAGGTGCGCATCATCCCGACCTTCAAGGTCGCGGCCGACCTCAATCTGCTGAACTCCTACGTCGGCTTGACGCTGCCCTTGATCGCCTCGGCGACGGCAACGTTTCTGTTCCGCCAGTTCTTCCTCACCATTCCGGACGAGCTTGCCGAGGCCGCTAGGATGGACGGCGCCGGCCCGATGCGTTTCTTCAAGGACGTCGTGCTGCCGCTTTCCAAGACCAGCATCGCGGCGCTCTTCGTTATTCAGTTCATCTACGGGTGGAACCAGTATCTGTGGCCGCTGCTCATTACCAGCGAGGAGTCCATGTACACCGCGGTGATCGGCATCAGCCGCATGCTGGTCGGCGGCGATTCCGTGAACGAATGGAACCTGATCATGGCCACCGCCATGCTGGCGATGCTGCCGCCCGCGCTGGTGGTGCTGCTCATGCAGAAGTGGTTCGTCAAGGGCCTGGTCGAGACGGAAAAATGAGCGGGGACTGAATGGCGGAGCTGTCTTTTCGCGAAGTGCGCAAGACCTACGGCGAGCTCGAGGTGATCCATGGCGTATCCATGGACATCGCCGACGGCGAGTTCGTCGTGATCGTCGGCCCGTCGGGTTGCGGCAAGTCGACGCTGCTGCGCATGGTGGCGGGCTTGGAGCAGATCACTTCCGGCGAAATCGTGATAGGCGGGCGAGTGGTGAACCAGCTCGAGCCCAAGGACCGGGACATCGCGATGGTGTTCCAGAACTACGCCCTGTACCCGCACATGACGGTCTACGACAACATGTCTTACGGCTTGCGCATCAAGGGCTTCAGCAAGCCTGAGATCGACACTCGGGTACAGCGCGCGGCGGAAATCCTTGAACTGAAAGGCTTCCTGGAGAGAAAGCCCCGCCAGCTCTCGGGCGGCCAGCGCCAGCGGGTGGCCATGGGGCGCGCCATCGTGCGCGAGCCGGCGGTGTTCCTGTTCGACGAGCCGCTCTCCAACAGGTGTACGCCAGACCGGCCACCGTGTTCGTCGCCGGCTTCATCGGCTCGCCGCCGATGAACCTGATCCCACAGAAGAGGAACGGCCGCGACGTCCTGTTCGGCATCCGCCCTGAGCACCTCGAGCCCTGCGCCGAGTCCGACGCCATGCTGGTCATGGACGTCGACCTGATCGAGCCGCTGGGCTCCGATACCCTCGTCTACGGGCATATCGGCGACAAAGCGCGCATCGCCGCGCGCCTGCACTCCTCCGTCGACGCGCGCACGGGCCGACTGCCGGTGCGCTTCGATCCTGCCCGCGGCCACGCCTTCGATCCTGCGAGCGGCGCCCGCATCGACTGATGCTGAAGACCACGCCGTTTCATGAGCGCACGGCTGCGCTCTGCGTGAGCCATTCCTGGCGGCGCTGGGCGGGCTACGTGGCGGCGAGCTCCTACGAGCTCTCCCACGAGCGCGAGTACCACGCGATCCGCAGCTCGGCG
>JAQZBU010000094.1 GCA_029237735.1 Ramlibacter sp.
CACCAGCTTTTCAACTTCTTCCTCGATGCTGGAGGTGACGGCCGAGTTGCCGATGTTGGCGTTGATCTTCACCAGGAAGTTGCGGCCGATCGCCATCGGTTCGATCTCGGGGTGGTTGATGTTGGCCGGAATGATGGCGCGGCCGCGCGCTACCTCGTCACGCACGAACTCCGGCGTGATGATTTGCGGAATCTGCGCGCCCATCGGGCTGCCGCGCAGGCGCTGGGCCCGCTCGTTGTTGATGGCGTTGTTGCCGAGGTACTCGGCCATCCACTCGCGCCTGCCATTCTCGCGGATCGAGACGAACTCCATTTCCGGCGTGACGATGCCGCGGCGCGCGTAGTGCATCTGTGTCACGTTGCCGCCGGCCCTCGCCCGGCGCGGTTGCCGCTGCAGCGAGGCCGCCTCGGAGCGCAAGGCGGCGATGCGCTGGGCCTCGCGCTCTTCGTGCTTCGTGCCGTCGTCCACGGCTTTGCGCTCGCGGCCGTCGTACGTTTCGGTGTCGCCGCGCGCCTCGATCCAGGCGGTGCGCAGGGCGGGCAGCCCGCGGCGCACGTCGATTCCGGCCGATGGGTCGGTGTACGGCCCCGATGTGTCGTAGAGCGTCGCGCTGTCGCCGTTGGAAAGCGCCACCTCACGCATCGGCACACGCAGCTGCGGATGCAGCGTGCCGGGGACATGGACTTTGCGTGAAGCGGGGAAGGGCTCACGCGTGAGCGAGAGCAATTGCGCGAGCTTGTCGGGAGCGTTCAATGCGGGCCATCCTTTCGGTGTGCGGGTACACAGTTGCTCCGAAAGGTGTGGCAGGACTTAGGGCCCGTGAGTGGACCCATGCCTGACAGCTCTTCTTACGCCGGTACGAACCGGTTCAAGTTCTCGGGTTTGGTCTTGCCATCTCAGCGATACCGGCCAAGCGAGGCGGAGTCTACCACTGCGTTGGCGGCTGTCGCGAAGTGTGGAAGACGCGCAGGATTTCGACGTCCTCGCCGTGGACACGATACGGCATGATCAGGCGCGTCTTCGGCACCACGAGTTCGCGGGTGCCGGGAACGCGGCCCGGCCGGCCAAACCCAGGTTGCCGTTGAAGCATCGCGACCGCATCGAGCACGCGTTGGACCACGAGCCGGGCCGCTGCAGGGTCATCTGTAGCGATCCCGGAGGCTTGCTCGTCGAGGTTGTGCAAGGCCGCGCGCAACCATCTAACGCGCATTCGTCTTCCACTTTTTCGCGACCCCGGCAACCTCCTCGTCGGACGCGAAGTCGCCCGCGTCCGCCTCGCGCAAGGCGGCGCCGATCTCCGCGATTTGCCATTCGTTGTTGGCCACGTATTCGCGGATCGCTTCGGCCGCCAGGTACGACTTGCTAATACAGTGCACAAACAATATGGCCCCGACTGGGGGACCCTACAGCTCCAGCGTGCAGGCGTCGCCCAGCGCTTCGCGCCAGACGCGCACGCGCGCCAGCCGGGGCTTCAGGTCGGACAGTGCTTCGGCGATGAAGAGGCACAGGTTCTCCAGGGTCGGAGGGGTCAGCCCCGGCACGTCGTCCAGCATGTGGTGATCCAGCCGTGTGCGCACTGCGTCCAGACGGCGGCGCAGCACACCGAGATCGATTACCATGCCGGTGACCGGATCGCGCTCTCCGTGCAGCCAGACCTCGGCGTGATAGGTGTGGCCGTGCACTCGGCGGCTGCCTTCGACCTCGATGTCGCGCTTGAGGGTGTGGGCTGCGTCGAAAAAGAAGCGTTGACTGACGGTGAACAGCATGGGAGGTGATGCTTCAGCGGATGCCGCTGATCTTGTGGGTCTGCAGGCTCAGGCGCCAGGCCGGATGGCGCATGCAGGTCTCGATGCACAGGTCGATGTTGGCGGCCTGGTCGGGACCGTCCATGGGCTGCAGGAAGCGGTTGGGGAAGCGGCCGGTGCGAGCCAGCGCTTCCAGATCGAGCCCGGCCTGGGGCCAGACCACCTTCAGCTCCTGGCCTTCCTGCTGCACCCAAGGCGCGCCGGCTTTCGGGCTGATGCACAGCCAGTCGATGCCGGCCGGCGCGGCGATGGTTCCGTTGGATTCGACGGCGATGCGGAATCCGCGCGTGTGCAGCGCGTCAATCAGGGGCGCATCAAGCTGCAGCAGCGGCTCACCGCCGGTGATCACCGTGAGGCGGTGGCCGATTTCGCCCTCGGGCCACTGGGATTCGATCATAGCGGCCAGTGTGTCGGCGTCCGCATATTTGCCGCCAAGCGTGCCATCGGTGCCCACGAAATCAGTGTCGCAAAACCGGCAGATGGCGCTCGCGCGGTCGGCTTCGCGGCCGGTCCACAGGTTGCAACCGGCAAAGCGGCAGAACACCGCCGGCATGCCGGCTTGCCCGCCCTCACCCTGCAGGGTGTAGAAGATTTCCTTGACGCTGTAGGCCAATGTGCGTCACGGGCTCGGCGAGAGCACCGTCGGCAGTGCCACATCCGCCATCTGCGGGTAGTCGCGGCTGAAATGAAGGCCCCGGCTTTCGTGGCGTGCTTGCGCGGACTTCACGATCAGCTCGGCCACCGTCACCAGGTTGCGTAGCTCCAGCAAGTCCCGCGTGACATGGAAATGGGCGTAGAACTCGTGGATCTCTTCCTGCAGCAGCTTGATGCGGTGCGATGCGCGCTCAAGCCGCTTGTTGGTGCGTACTATGCCCACGTAATCCCACATGAAGCGGCGCAGTTCGTCCCAGTTATGGGAGATGACCACCGCTTCGTCGGCATCGGTGACCCGGCTTTCATCCCAGGCGGGCAGGGCGGGGGGCTTGGGCAGCGGGTCGGCCTGGATATCCTGCGAAGCCGAGCGGGCGAACACCATGCACTCGACGAGCGAGTTGCTGGCCAGACGATTGGCGCCGTGCAGGCCGGTGTAGGCGGTCTCGCCGATCGCGTGCAGCCCGGAGAGGTCCGTGCGGCCCGCGAGGTCGGTGTGCACGCCGCCGCAGGTGTAATGCGCCGCCGGCACCACCGGGATGGGCTGGCGCGTGATGTCGATGCCCAGCTCCAGGCAACGCGCATGGATGTTGGGGAAATGCTCGCGGATGAATTCCGCGGGCTGGTGCGAGATGTCCAGGTACACACAGTCCAGGCCGTGCTTCTTCATTTCGAAGTCGATCGCGCGCGCCACGACGTCGCGCGGCGCCAGTTCGGCGCGCGGGTCGTGATTCGGCATGAAACGCGTGCCGTCCGGCAGCAGCAGGCGGCCGCCCTCACCGCGCACCGCCTCGGTAATGAGGAACGACTTGACGTGAGGGTGGTACAGGCAGGTGGGGTGGAACTGGATGAACTCCATGTTCGTCACCCGGCAGCCGGCGCGCCACGCGGCCGCAATGCCGTCGCCGGTGGCGGTGTCGGGGTTGGTCGTGTACAGGTACACCTTGCCCGCGCCGCCGGTAGCCAGGATCGTATGCGGGGCGCGGAAGGTCACCACGTCGTCGGTGGCTTCGTCGAGCGCATACAGGCCCAGGCAGGTGTTGCCGTCCGCCAGTCCGAGCTTCCGGCTGGTAATCAGGTCGACCAACGTATGTTGCTCGAACAGCGTGATGTTCGGCGTGCGGCGCACCGCGTCGATCAGCGTGTGCTGCACCGCCGCGCCGGTGGCGTCCGTCACATGGACGATGCGGCGCGCGCTGTGGCCGCCTTCGCGCGTCAGGTGCAGGTGCCCGGCCTCCTGCGAAAACGGAACGCCCAGCCGTCGCAGCCACTCGATGCTCTCGGGCGCGTGCTCCACCACGAAGCGGGTGGCGTCCAGCTGCGACAGGCCCGCGCCCGCCACCAGAGTGTCATCCACGTGAGACTGGAAGCTGTCGTCCTCGGCCATCACGGCGGCGATGCCGCCCTGCGCCCAGCCGCTGGCGCCGTCGCTCATCGCGCGCTTGGTGAGAATGGCCACCCGGTGCGTGGGCGCGAGATGCAGCGCGGCCGACAGGCCCGCGAGGCCGCTGCCGACGATGAGGACGTCGAAATCCTGGAAGGCGGAAGTCATGGTGCTCCGGAAGGGTTCAGGCCGGCTGGTAGGCGAGCCGTACGTAGATGGGCGCGTAGGCTTCGGCCTGCGTGAGGTCGATCAGCGCTTCCTTGGCCAGCTCCAGCATGGCGATGAAGGTGACGATCAGCACCTGGATGCCGCGCGAGGGATCGAACAGGTTCTCGAACTCGACGAACTTGCGGCCCTGCAGCTTGCGCAGCACGATGCTCATGTGCTCGCGCACAGACAACTCCTCGCGCGTGATCTTGTGGTGCTGTACCAGCTTGGCGCGCTTGACGATATCGCGCCAGGCCTCCTGCAGGTCGATCACGTTGACGTCGGGGAAGCGGGGCTGCAATGCTTGCTCGATATACACCTGGGCGCGCAGTACATCGCGGCCTAGCTGGGGCACTTCGTTCAAGCGTGCCGCGGCCAGTTTCATCTGCTCATATTCCAGCAAGCGCCGCACCAGCTCCGCGCGCGGATCTTCGGGCTCCTGGCCCTCGGCGGTCTTGCGCGGCGGCAGCAGCATGCGCGACTTGATCTCGATCAGCATCGCGGCCATCAGCAGGTATTCGGCGGCGAGTTCGAGGTTGCGCGTGCGGATCTCGTCCACGTATACCAGGTACTGGCGCGTGACGCCGGCCATCGGGATGTCGAGGATGTTGAAGTTCTGCTTGCGGATCAGGTACAGCAGCAGGTCCAGCGGCCCTTCGAAGGCCTCCAGGAACACTTCCAGCGCATCCGGCGGGATGTACAGGTCAGTGGGCATGGCGAACAGCGGTTCGCCATAGAGCCTCGCTAACGCCACCTGGTCGACCACGTCGGGCATGCCGGGAACCTCGGGCGACGCCGGCTCAGGCAGCGTCGCTTCGCCGGCCTGGATCATTTGCCTTCGGTCTGGTACACGTAGGGCTTCTGCGGCACGCCGGCGCTGCGCCACTCGCTCCAGGCCTCGCGGTCCACGAGTTTGTCCCACCAGATCGCGCGGCTGGCGCGCTGCTCGGCTTCCAGGGAGGGCTTGGCGGCCTTGAGCCCTTCGATGAACTGGGTGACCTCCGAGTTGTAGTCGGGGCGGCGGAAGATACGCAGGAAGATGGACATGGGCAGGCCTTTTGGCTGATTTTACGCCGCGCGCCACCAGGGCCTCCTTGACATAACCGGAATGGCGTGCCTGCGCCGCGAAGACTTGATTGCAGCTTTTCGGTGAGGCAATCGGGCGGCTCAGCTGTCCATTACACTTATCCGCGTATGGACGGCTCCCTGTCAGGCGCACCTGGACCGGTCTCGGTGACCGGGTTGGGAACATGAGCGCCTTGCCCGATCCTTCGCTGTGGGTGCACCTGGACTGGCTCCTGGCTGCCATTGCGGCCTGGCTCCTCGTGGGGACTGCTGGCCTGTTCGCCCTGCGGCGCCTGGCCTTCGTGGCCCGGGTGCTGTTTCCCGCAGGCGGCGCGATCGCGCTGGTCGTGTTCGGCGTGGCCCTGAGCGCGGTTTTCGGCACGCCGGAAGTGGCCACCCTCCCGCTGGGCCTGCCCGGCCTGCCATTCCACCTGCGGCTGGACGGCCTGTCGGCGTTCTTTCTCATGGTGATCGCGGGCGCATCCGCCGGCGTTTCGGCCTTCGCGGCCGGTTACTTCCGCAAGGGCGAGGGCACGCCGCCCGGCCTGCTCTGCATGGAATACCACCTGTTCCTTGCCAGCATGGCGATGGTAGTGCTGGCAGACGACGCCTACGCTTTCATGGTGATGTGGGAAACCATGGCGCTGTCGTCGTTCTTCCTTGTTATCGCGAACCACCGCATCCCCGAGATCCGGCGCGCCGGCTACCTCTACCTGTTGATCGCCCACATCGGCGCCATCGGCATCCTGCTCGCCTTCGGCGTGCTGCAAGCCAACACCGGCGACTACACATTCGCCAACATGCGGGCGCAGGCCCACACGCCGTTCTGGGCTTCCGTCGCGTTCTTGCTCGCCCTGTTCGGGTTCGGGGCCAAAGCGGGTCTGGTGCCGCTGCACGTCTGGCTGCCCGAGGCGCATCCGGCCGCGCCATCGCCTGTGTCCGCGCTCATGAGTGGCGTGATGCTCAAGACCGCCGTCTATGGCGTGTTGCGGGTGTCGTTCGATCTCCTTCATTTCCAGGTCTGGTGGTGGGGCGTGGTGCTGCTCGCGCTGGGGCTGGCAACGGCGCTGTTCGGCGTGGTGTTTTCTGCCGCGCAGGTGGACATGAAGCGGCTCCTGGCTTACTCGTCGATCGAGAACATCGGTCTGCTCTTCGCGGGCATTGGGCTGGCGGTGCTGTTCTCGGCGTATGGCATGAAGCCCATGGCGGCGCTTGCGCTAACGGCGGCCCTCTATCACGTGGCCAGCCATGCGTTCTTCAAGAGCCTGCTGTTCCTCGGGACGGGGGCGGTGCTGCATGCCACCGGCGAGCGCAGCCTGGGCAAGCTGGGCGGCCTGATCCGCTACATGCCGTGGGTGACATGGCTGACGCTGGTGGGCGCGCTGGCCTGCGCGGGCCTGCCGCCGCTCGGGGGCTTCGTGTCCGAATGGCTGTTGCTGCAAAGCTTCCTCTTCACGCCCGGCCTGCCCAGCTCGTTCCTGAACATGTTGATTCCCGTGGTGGCGGCGCTGATTGCGCTGGTGGCGGCGCTCTCGGGCTATGTCATGGTGAAATTCTTCGGTGTCGTGTTCCTCGGGCAGCCGCGCGAGGAGGCGCTGGCCCACGCACACGACGCCGGCGCCTGGGAGCGCCTGGGCATGCTCTGGCTGGTCGCGGGCTGCGTGCTGCTCGGACTGCTGCCCACGCAGTTCATCGCCGTGATCGACCCGGTGACGCGTCACCTCGTTGGCACCGGCCTCGGCGAGACAGTGGCCGGCGTCGGCTGGCTGTTGGTGCCGGTGGCGATCGAGCGCGCAAGCTACGGGCCGGTGATCTTCCTGCTGGGCGTCGCCGCCGGGTCGGCGATCGCTTACCTGCTGGTGCGGGCGCTCTACCACGGCCGCTCACGGCGCTCGCCCGCATGGGATTGCGGTTTCCCGTGGCAGACGGCGCGCATGCAGGACACCGCCGAGGGCTTCGGCCAGCCGATCCGCCAGATCTTCGAGCCGTTCTTCCGCATGGAGCGCGAACTGCCCCTGCCGTCCGATTCGCATCCGCGTTACCGAGTCACGATCGGCGACCACTTCTGGCACTGGATCTACCTGCCCGTCGCGGCCGGGGTCGAGCGGCTTTCGAAATGGATAGGGCTGCTGCAACAGGGCCGCATTGCGGTGTACTTGCTCTATAGCTTCCTCACGCTGGTCGCGGTGTTGCTGGTGGTGATGCGATGAGCTGGCTTGGCTTCCTGTCCCAAGTGCTGGCCATCGTGGCGGCCTTGCTATTGGCGCCGCTAATGACGGGCTGGGTCAACCAGTGCAGGGCGTGGCTGCAGAACAAGTCGGCGCCCCCGCTGCTGCAGCCGTACAAGGTGCTGCACAAGCTGTTCCACAAGGACTCGGTGTTGGCCGACAACGCATCGCAGCTGTTCCGGGCGGCGCCGTACATCGTGTTCGGCTGCATGGTGCTGGCGAGCGCGATCGTTCCGACACTGTCCACGGACCTTCCGTTGTCACCCGCCGCCGATGCCATCGCACTCGTGGGCCTGTTCGCGCTGGCGCGTGTCTTCATCAGCCTCGCGGCGATGGACGTGGGGACGGCATTCGGCACCCTCGGCGCAAGGCGAGAGATGTTCGTCGGCTTTCTCGCGGAGCCTGCGCTGCTGATGGTCTTCTTCTGTGCATCGCTCATTTCCAAGTCCACCTCGCTCACGACGATCGTCGGGACGCTCGCGCACCGGGATCTGGCGATTTACCCCAGCCTTGCTTTCGCAGGCGTGGCTTTCACGATGATCTCGTTGGCAGAGAACGCCCGCATCCCGGTGGACAACCCCGCCACGCACCTCGAGTTGACGATGATCCACGAGGCGCTCATCCTCGAGTATTCGGGACGACACCTGGCCCTGCTCGAATGGGCTGCCAGCCTCAAGTTGTTCGCCTATTCCTGCATCGGCCTGGCCTTGTTCTTCCCGTGGGGCATTGCCGAGGCCGGGGCGCCGCTGGCGCTGCTGTTGGCGATGCCGGCGCTCGTGCTCAAGCTCGCCATCGGAGGCGCGTTGCTGGCTTTCCTGGAAACGATCAGCGCCAAGATGCGGATCTTCCGCGTGCCCGAGTTCCTCGCAACGGCGTTCATGCTGGCCGTGATCGGCCTGCTGGTCAGCATCCTGCTCGGGGCCTGAGGAGCATGCAATGAAATACATCCCCCAGCTGATCAACCTCCTGGCCGCCGGCATCCTGCTGCTGTCGTTCGCGATGATCTCGCAGCGCCGCATCGCATCGTTGATCAACATCTTCGCGCTGCAGGGCGCCGCGCTCGTGGCGGCATCGATTCTGTTGGGTTACACGACCAGCAATCCCGACCTTTACGTCTCCGCGGGGCTGACGCTCGCGCTCAAGGTTCTTCTCATCCCCTGGCTGCTGTACCGCGTCATCCACCGCCTGAACGTGCGCTGGGACGTGGAGCCGTTGATCAATGTGCCAACACTCATGATCGTGGGCATCGGCCTGGTGATCTTTTCCTTCAGCCTGGCGCTGCCGATCTCGCGCTTGTCGGCGTCGATCGCCGGCGGCTCGTTGGGCATTGCGCTGGCCTGCGTGCTGCTGTCCTTCATGATGATGATCACGCGTTCACGCGCCGTGCCCCAGGTGATCGGCTTCCTGTCGATGGAGAACGGGCTCATCTTCGCGGCCACTGCGGCCACCGGCGGGATGCCCATGATCGTGGAGTTCGGAATCGCGCTGGACGTGCTGGTGGGCATCCTGATCCTGGGCGTCTTCATGTTCCAGATCCGCGAGCAGTTCGACAGCCTGGACATCCACCATCTGGAAAACCTGAAGGAGGACTAAAGGGTGCACGCGCTCTACTTCGTCCTCGGCATCCCCATCGTGGGCGGCGTGGTGCTGGCCCTGACCGGGCATCGCGACGCTGCGCGCGACATCAACGTCGGTTTCAGCCTCGGCACTTTCCTGGCCGCCTGCGTGCTCACGGCGCAGGTGATCGCCGACGGCCCGCTGTTCGCCTGGGACCGGCAGTTCTTCATCGACCCGCTCAACGTGTTCCTGGTCACGCTCACTGCGTTCGTCGGGCTGACCACAGCGATCTTCTCGCGGCCGTACATGCGGGTTGAGCGCGACCACGGCAAGATGACGCCGCCGCGCCTGCGCCTGTACCACAGCATGTACCAGCTATTCAGCTTTACCATGCTGCTCGCGTTGACCACCAACAACCTGGGCATCCTGTGGGTGGCGATGGAGGCGGCCACGCTGACCACCGTGCTGCTGGTCAGCGTCTACCGCACGGCCGCGAGCCTGGAGGCAGCGTGGAAGTACTTCATCCTCTGCGGTGTCGGCATCGCCCTCGCTCTGCTGGGCACAGTGCTGCTGCACATGGCCTCGGAACGGGTCTTTGGCCCCGAAGGCGGGGGGCTGCTGTGGACCAACCTGGCCGAAGTCAAGAAGCAGCTCGACCCGAACATCATCACGCTGGCCTTCGCCTTCCTGTTCATCGGCTACGGCACCAAGGTGGGACTGGTGCCGTTGCACAACTGGTTGCCCGACGCGCACGCAGAAGGCCCGACGCCGGTTTCAGCCGTGTTGTCGGGGCTGCTGCTGAACGTGGCGCTCTATGCCGTGCTCAGGTGCAAGGTGCTGACGGACGGGGCCTTGCAAACCGCGCTTGCCAGCCAGCTCATGATCGCCTTCGGTCTGCTGTCGGTGGTGGTGGCGGCGTTCTTCCTGTCGCGCCAGAAGGACGTCAAGCGCATGTTCGCGTATTCGTCCATCGAGCACATGGGGCTGATCACGTTCGCGTTCGGCCTCGGCGGCCCGATCGCCAACTACGCGGGGCTGCTGCACATGACGGTGCACTCGCTCATCAAGTCCGCGATCTTCTTTGCCGTCGGACACGCCTGCCAGAAGGCGGGCACGCAGGTGATGGAAGATATTCGCGGTCTTATCAAGGTCAGCCCCACGGTGGCGTGGGGGTTGATGCTGGGTTCGCTCGCGATACTCGGTATGCCGCCGTTCGGCGTCTTCGCCAGCGAGTTCCTGATCCTCACCACCGCCATGCGCGAGCAACCGTGGGCCACGCCCTTCCTGCTGCTGGGGCTGGGTGTGGCCTTCGCCGCCGTGTTCAGCAAGGTCCTTCCGATGGTGTTCGGGGAAACGACGGTGAAGCCACTCGCCCATTCGCCGGCGCTGCTGCCCGTCTTCGTCCACCTGGGGCTCGGCCTGATGCTGGGGCTTTACATCCCGCCTTACCTGGACCTCTGGTACCGGCAGGCGGCACGGATGCTGGGAGGCTGAAATGGAATTGCCGGGTATCCACGCCGACCTCATGCGCCTTCCGGGCGCGCTGCCGATTTGGCGGGGTGCGGTCGATGCCACTGGCTGGCAGGTGGCGGCCAGCACCATGGCCAAGGCAGGCGGGCGGCTGGTCGCGCTTTGGGCGTCGGACCGCGGGCAGTCCAGCGGTCCGGCGGTCTGCGCGGCCTATGCGTCGGCAAGCGGCCTGGTGTGGCTCGAATTGCCGCTGGCATCCGCCGATCCGCGCTACTCCGACCTGTCGGAGATATTCCCTGCTGCGGGACGGATGCAACGCGCGGCTTTCGACCTGGCAGGCGTGCGCGCCGACGGCGCAGCCGACCAGCGCCCCTGGGTGAACCACGGCGCCTGGCCCGCAGACCATTTCCCCTTGGCGGACCGCAGCGTGCCTGTCCCCGGACAACTCACGGACTACCCGTTCGTGCGGGTCGAAGGCGACGGCGTGCACGAGATCGCCGTGGGGCCGGTGCATGCCGGGATTATCGAGCCCGGGCATTTCCGCTTCTCCGTCGTCGGCGAGAAAGTGCTGCGGCTGGAAGAGCGGCTGGGCTACACACACAAGGGCATCGAGAAGCGGTTCACGCAATTGCCGCCGCTGGAGGGGCATCGCCTGGCCGGACGCGTGTCGGGCGACACCACGGTGGCCTATGCGTGGGCTTATTGCATGGCGCTGGAATCCGCTACCGATTGCGAGGCCCCGCCGCGTGCGCAGTGGTTGCGCGCGCTGATGCTCGAACGCGAGCGCGTTGCCAACCACCTTGGCGATCTGGGTGCGATCGGCAACGACGCCGCATTGGGCATAGCCCTCGCGCAGTTCTCGCGGCTGAAGGAAGACTGGCTGCGCGTGTCGAAGGACCTGTTCGGCCACCGCTTCATGATGGACTGCGTGGTGCCGGGCGGTGTGGCCGGCGACATTGACTCGGCGGCCGTGGCCCGCCTCGCGCAGCAGTGCGACGTGATTGAAGGTGAACTGCAAGCCCTGCGGACGATCTACGACGAGCACGCGGGCCTGCAGGATCGTTTTGCCGGGACGGGCCGCGTTCGCCACGAGCTTGCCGTCCGGCTGGGCCTGACCGGCCTGGCGGCGCGTGCCAGCGGTCAGCGCTGGGATCTGCGCCATGACCAAGCCTGGCCGCCCTACGACACGCTCGCGGTCAAGGTGGCGACGCATCCGGCTGGCGATGTCGCGGCGCGCGTGGCCGTGCGTTTCGACGAGGCGTTCGAATCGCTGCGGCTGATCCGCGCCATCGCGTCCGCATTGCCCGACGGTGCGACGCGCAACGCCGTGCTCCTGAAGCAGGCCGAGGCATTCGGCGCGGGATGGGTCGAGGGCTGGCGCGGTGAAGTGCTGGTGGCGCTGGAGCTGGACGCACAAGGAGCCGAGGTGCGGGTGCGGCGCTGCCACTGCCATGATCCCTCGTGGCAGAACTGGCCGGTAATCGAACACGCGGTGATCGGGAACATCGTCCCCGATTTTCCGCTCATCAACAAATCATTCAACCTGAGCTACTCGGGGCAAGACCTGTAGGCGCGGACCCAGACCATGTGGAAAGTCATCAAGCAGATTGCCCGCGGTGGCATGCCTACCGAGCCACCGCCGGCAGGTGATGCCCTGCGCGAGGAAACGCAGCAAATCCAGGGCGAGCTGCTGACCATCCTCGGCCAGGCGCTGACCATCCGTCAGGTGGACGCCGGATCGTGCAACGGCTGCGAACTGGAGATCCACGCCCTGGCCAATCCGTACTACAACATCGAAGGGCTGGGCATCAAGTTCGTGGCCAGCCCGCGGCACGCCGACATGCTCCTGGTGACAGGCCCGGTGTCGCGCAACATGGAAGTAGCGCTGCGCCGCACGTACGACGCGACGCCCGAGCCGAAACTGGTGGTGGCTGTTGGCGACTGCGGGCGGGACGGCGGCATCTTCGGCGAGGGTTATGCGACCTGCGGCGGCGTGGCCCAGGTTATTCCGGTGGACGTGGTCGTGCCCGGCTGCCCGCCCGCGCCCATCGAGATCCTTCGCGGCATCCTCACGGCCGTACAGCGTGGCCGGGGCGGCTAAGGTCGCGATGGTCTCGTTCCTGCATAACCTCACTTCCCGCCAACGCACCCGGCGCGCCAACAGGCAACTAGGGGCAGTGTTGGCGTTCGTGGCCGGCGCGATCAACGCCGGCGGCTTCCTGGCCGTCCAGCGCTACACATCGCACATGACGGGCATCGTCTCCGCCATGGCGGACGACCTGGCCGCCGGCAGCCTCGCGCTGGCCTTGGCCGGCCTTGCGTTGCTGCTGGCGTTCATCTGCGGCGCCGCGACCACCGCTCTCCTGATCAACTGGGCGCGCCGACGCCAGATGCACAGCAAATACGCGCTTGCGCTCCTGCTCGAGGCCGGCCTGCTGCTGGTCTTCGGGCTGGTGGGTGCCAACCTTGCGGCGTTCGGCTGGCTGCTTGTTCCCGCTACGGTCTCCCTTCTGTGCTTCATCATGGGCCTGCAAAACGCGATCGTCACCAAGATCTCGCAAGCCGAAATCCGCACTACGCACATGACGGGGATCGTCACGGACCTCGGGATCGAACTGGGGCGCCTGGTCTACTGGAACCGCACGCGCGATCTCGACGACATTCATTTCGTGAAGGCCAATCGCGACAAGCTGTTCATCCACGCCACGATCCTCGGCCTGTTCTTCGTCGGCGGCATCGTGGGCGCACTGGCCTTCAAGTCCATGGGGTTCAGCGCGACGATCCCGATCGCTTTGCTGCTGGTCGCCGTGGCCAGCCCGCCCGTGATCGTCGACATCCGGCCGGCGCTGCGGCCGAGGCGCGACGCGGGCGGCTAGGAGTTTGCGCGGCAGGTTTGTCATGCCGGACTTGATCCGGCATCGATGGTGGCGAACTTGTGCTCTGCCGCGCAGCCTCCTACTCGCCGTCCGGGATCATCGCGCCTACGGCCTTGCCCGTGAGCTTGACAGCGCCGACACCGGCATCCACCGCAAGGCCAACACCCGTCGCCGCGACGCCCACGGCCGCCCCAGCCACGGTGACGACGGCGCAGCCTCCGAGAAGCATGCAAGCCAGGGCGCAGAGCAGGGCGCTGCGAAAGCGGGAGGCGGTACTGCGGGGCATAGGTGATCCTTGCAAGGGGGCCGCGCCGATTCTACGGATCACTTGTAACGCGGCGATGTCCGTGCGCGTAACCTTTAGTGAGTGCTCCCCGCGCCTTTCGCGCCGCCGTTGTAGATGCTCTTGTCGGCGTCGCCACTAACGCTGATGGCGCCCACCAGGCCCTTGCCGGCGCGCGACAAGGCGTGATCGACCAGCAGGTACTGGCCCGGGTAGTCCATTTTCATTTCGACGATCGTGGCGCCGCCGGCCGGGACCAGCGTTGTTTGCACATCCTTCTTGATCGCGGTGAGCGAACCTTCGCTGTAGACCTTGTCGAAAATCTCGCCGATCACGTGAAAGGACGAGATCTTGTTCGGGCCGCCGACTCCGAAGAACAGGCGCACCGTCTCGCCGACCTTGGCCGTCATTTTGTGCTCCTTGGTGAGCGAACCCACCGCGCCGTTGAAGACGTAGTAGTCGGGCATTTCGTTTGACATCTTTGCGGTGTCGAACTCCTGGTGGGTCTTGGTGCCATGGGCGTGCTTGGTGTAGAGGTCGCCTTGCATCACGTAGTACTCCTTGTCGACCTTGGGCATGCCGCCTTCGGGTTCCACGAGGATCATCCCGTACATGCCGGCCGATATGTGCTGGGGCACGAGTGGCGTGGCGCAGTGGTACACGTAGAGGCCCGCATTGAGTAGTTTGAAAGTGATCGTCTTTTCCTGGCCGGGGCCGACCTGCGTGTGCTCGCCGCCGCCGTGGCCGCCCGTGACGGAGTGAAGGTCGATCGAGTGGATCTGCTTGCTGCTCCTGGCGTTGGCGAGCGTCAATTCGATGGTGTCACCGACCCGGGCGCGCAGCATCGGACCGGGCACCTTCTTGTCGAAGGTCCAGTAGGTGAAGGTCGTGCCGTCGTCCAGCTTGCCGGCCAGTTCCACCGTTTCCATGCGGTACTTCAGCAACTGCGGCGCGCGGTTGCCAATCGGCGCCGGCACGGCTGCGGGATTTTGGGAGATGCTGACGGCTTGGGGATCGGCTGCTGCGGCAGGCGCCGCCGATGGCGTGTAGAGGTCGGCGACGCCGCCATTCCCGTTGCCATTGGCCGGCTTCGGCGCGCTGGCGCTGGCGGTGCCGGTCACCTCGAACACGCCCTCCATGCCGATCTGGCGGTGGCCTGCGATCGTGCAGTAATAGGCGAACTTGCCGGGCTGGGTCACCTTGAACCGCACCGACGTCGGACCGGTGGTGCCATCGAACTTCTTCGACTGCACCTTCAAGTCCGGAATCGCGATGTCGTGCTCGGCGCCTTCGCCGCTCTTTACCTTGAGTTCGACCGTGTCGCCGACATTCGCCCGCAGCACGGGGTTCGGGCGGCCCTTCTCGTCGATGAAGACCATCTTGCCGTCAACGATGCCGGTCTCGAGCACGTAGTTCCTGGCGGCCGCCGCGGGCGCAGCGGCACTGGCGGAGGACTTAGTCTTGGGTGCCACATGGCTGGCGGCCATCGCGGCCGGAATGGCAAAGCACAGCGCGGCGGCGATGGCCAACGGACTCATCTTGTTCTTGAAACTGTGAAACATCGGATCAACCCTTCTTTGTTGCACGCATCTCGTTCGTTGATGCGTGAAGGGAGTTTCACAAAAGATGCACGCGAAGTACATCTTTAAAATGACGTCAATTGACTTTCGGC
Organism: Ramlibacter sp.; assembly: GCA_029237735.1. Classification (GTDB taxonomy): domain Bacteria; phylum Pseudomonadota; class Gammaproteobacteria; order Burkholderiales; family Burkholderiaceae_C; genus Ramlibacter. The sequence goes on from JAQZBU010000094.1 coordinate 15,199, forward strand.
AAATGCCGCGCGAAGGTCGTCTGTTCTTGACTTGGGACAAATGGGGCCGAAGCCCGCGAGCGAGCTAGCGCACCCGCAGGCCGGGCTGCGCGCCGGGCGTGGGCTCGAGCACGTAGATGCCGGGGTCGGCCTTCTCGTCGCCGTGGCTGGCGGCCAGCACCATGCCTTCGCTCACGCCGAACTTCATCTTGCGCGGAGCGAGGTTGGCGACCAGCACGGTGAGCTTGCCCACCAGCTGCTCCGGCTTGTAGGCCGAGGCGATGCCGGACAACACGTTGCGCATCCTGCCTTCGCCGGCGTCCAGCGTGAGGCGCAGCAGCTTGGTCGACCCCTCGACCGCCTCGCACGCCACGATCTTCGCGATGCGCAGGTCGATCTTCACGAAATCGTCGATGGAGATGGTGGGAGCAAGCTCCTCCCCACCCGGAAGTTCACTCCCTCCCCCTCCGGGGGAGGGCTGGGGTGGGGGCAAGTCGGCCGCCGGCTCGAACAGCGCATCCAGCTGCTTCTCTTCCACCCGCTGCATCAGGTGCTTGTAGCTCCCCACGGTATGACCCACGCCCAGCGCAGTGGCGGCGTTGGACCAATCCAGCGGCGCACACCGCAGGAAAGCCTCGGCCTCGGCGGCGAGGATGGGCAGTACCGGCTTCAGGCATGCTGTCATGACCTTGAAACTCTCGATGCACAACGAACAGACGACGGCGGCTTCGTCGGCCTTGCCTTCCTTGACCAGCTTCCAGGGCGCGGCGCCGTCGAAGCGCAGGTTCACCTTGTCGGCGTAGGCCATGATGTCGCGAAGGGCGCGGCCGTAGTCCCGCGCTTCATACAGGGCCTGCACATTCTGCACCAGCGCCACTTCGCCCGGTTCCGCCGCGGCCGCCGTGAGCTTGCCACCCGGCAGAAACTTGACTGCGCGGCTGGCGATGTTCACGAACTTGCCGACGAGGTCGCTGTTCACCCGCGCCATGAAGTCGTCGTCTCGCCGTTGTTCACGGTGAGGAAGCCGTGCACGAAGATCTTGTTGGGCACCTTGCGGCCGGAAAAGTGCAACATCGCCGGCCAGAACAGCGTGTGGAAGGTGATGATGTCCTTTCCGATGAAGTGGTACTGCTCTACTTCCGGGTCGGCGATGAACTTGTCGTAGTCGACGCCGATCTTGCCAAGGTAGTTCTTCAGCGACGCGAGGTAACCTACCGGCGCGTCCAGCCACACGTAAAAATACTTGCCCGGCGCATCCGGGATCTCGATGCCGAAGTAGGGCGCGTCACGGCTGATGTCCCAGTCACCCAGCGGAACGCCATGCTGCGCGGATCGGACAGCTTGAAGAAGAAGTGCTCGGAGCTCTTGAGCACCGGAGTGGCGCCCGAGAGCGCCGAATACGGATTGATCAAATCGGTGGGGCTGTAGACCTTGCTGCACACCTCGCAGTTGTCGCCGTACTGGTCCTTCGCGTGGCAGTTGGGGCATTCGCCTTTGATGAACCGGTCCGGGAGGAACATGTTCTTCTCGGGGTCGAAGAACTGCTCGATCACCTTGCTCGAGATGAGGCCGTTGGCTTTCAGGTCACGGTAGATCTGCTGCGCGAGCTCGTGGTTCTCGGGCGCGTCGGTGCTGTGCCAGTTGTCGAAGGCGATGTGGAAGCCGTCCAGGTAGGGCTTGCGGCCCGCGGCGATGCCGGCGACGAATTCCTGCGGTGTCTTGCCAGCTCGCTCGGCCGCGATCATGATAGGCGCGCCGTGCGCGTCGTCGGCGCAGACGAAATGCACCTGGCTGCCCTGCATTCGCTGGTGCCTCACCCAGATGTCGGCCTGGATGTACTCCATGATGTGGCCGATGTGGAAGTTGCCGTTGGCGTACGGCAGGGCGGTGGTGACGAATAGCTTTCGCGAAGCGGGCATGGCAGTTTCCAGGGGAACCCCAGATTCTAGAGCCAGTCGATGCACGGCGGGGCAACGAGGAGGAGCTCATTCAGATGGGAGCCGGAGTGTTGCGCAAGGTGTCGCTGGGTGACCTGAGGGGCGGAGTCGTGTCCGCCGCCGTGGCCATCCCGCTGGCCATGGGCTACGGCATGTTCGCATTCATTGCGCTGGGCGACGCATTCTTCGGCTACGGCGTGCTCGCCGGGCTCTGGAGTGCGCTGATCCTGGGCCTGGTCTGCGTGGCCACCGGCAATTCCTCGACGAATGTGTATGCGCCGCGCGTGACAACGACGTTCTACCTGGGTTCGGTGCTCTTCGCGTTGACGCAGTCATCGCTGCCTCAGCTGAACGGCGTGGTCCCGGTGCTGGCGGTGTTCCTCGGAATCATCTTTCTCGGGGGGCTGTTCCAGGCGCTGTTCGGCCTGGTGCGCCTCGGGATGAAGCTGTCGGACGAGGAGGTGGCCGGCCGGCTCGACGCCGTCATCGGCAAGGGGCCGGATACGGAATGGTCTCTCCACTATTCCGACCGGCCGCTGCGCATGGCCGTGTTCGTTTCGCGTGACCCATGGTGCCTGTACGACATACTGGCCCGCAGCCGTTCGGGCGAGTGGAACGTGGATGTGCCGCTGGTGATCGGCAACCACGCCGACCTGGCAAGCATCGCGGGCCAGTTCGGCGTGCCGTTCCACCATTTCCCGATGGGCAAGGACAACAAGGCCGAGGTCGAGGCGCGGCAACTGGCGCTGTTGGCGGACGAGCGCGTCGACTTTATCGTGCTGGCGCGCTACATGCAAATCCTCAGCGGGGATTTCAAGCCGGATCATCAACATCCACCACGCTTTTCTGCCTGCCTTTTCCGGCGCAAGGCCTTACCACTCAGCGCGAGAGCGGGGCGTGAAGATGATCGGTGCCACCAGCCATTACGTGACGGAGACGCTCGACGCCGGCCCCATCATCGAGCAGGACGTGACCCGCGCGAACCATCGCCATTCGGTGCAGGATCTGGTGCGCTTCGGCCGCGACCTGGAAAAAATCGTGCTGTCGCGCGCGATCTGGAGCCACCTGCAGCGCAAGGTGATCGTCCACGGCGGGCGGACGGTGGTTTTCGATTGAAACTGATCCGAATGTGCTTCAAGGCTGCTCATCCATAATCGCGGCGATGAGCGGTCCAAAAATCATCATACTGGCCGGACCCAACGGCGCCGGCAAGACCACTTTCGCCCGAGCGTTCTTGCCGCAGGAGGCCGGATGCGTGGTCTTTGTCAATGCCGATCTCATCGCGGCCGGTCTGTCACCATTTGCGCCCGAACGCGCGGCGATTCAGGCGGGGCGGCTGATGCTGGAAGCAGTCGCAGAGCATGTAGAGAAACGTCAGAGCTTTGCCTTCGAAACCACTCTGTCGGGAATGGGCTACGCCAGGCAGATTCCTCTGTGGCGCCGGGCGGGCTTTCGCGTCGAGTTGCACTTCTTGAGCCTGCCCTCGGCCGACCAGGCGGTGCATCGGGTCGCCGGACGGGTCCTCCAAGGCGGCCACGATATTCCAGAATCCACGATCAGGCGGCGCTTCGAGGCCGGCGCTCGGCTATTCGCCACGATGTATCAACCGTTGGCGGATCAGTGGTTTCTTTATGACAACGCGGGCGACGTGCCCGTCTTGATTGACATGAGCGACAAGCCATTGACTTCACCAAACATAGTTAAAGAGCCTCAGCGAACTTATGGAGGGCCACCGGCCAACGACATCCCTGAGCGTGATGCCGAAGCAGAAGCAGAAGCAGAAGCAGAAGCAGAAGCAGAAGCTGAAGCGATTGCGAAGGGTGCATTGGCAGCACTCCATCGCGCGGCGCAAGCCGCCAGGAAACTGGCGCAACAGACAGGAACGGATCTGATCGTCATGCGCAACGGCGTGATAACTCGCGTTAACCCGAACGAAGAGAACGAACCCTGAGCCAGCGCAAACCGTGCGACTGGAACCCGATTACCGGGGCTTCTTTCGCTTGGGTTTGCCCGCGGGTGATCCCTGCGCCTGCGCGGTCTCAAGCCACTGCAGCGTCTCGATGTGCGTGAGGAAGCGGCGCAGGTAATCGCCCGGCAGCGCCTGCATCATGTCCAGTGCTTGCAGCACCAGCATGTGCGAGTTCAGCGGCCCGGCGTTCCTGGGCTTGCGTGCCGTTGCGGCCGCGACGCTTGCACTTGCGCAACCCGCATCTCCAATGCATGTTCCAACGCATGCATCGCAGCCTCCAACCTCTCCTGCAACAGCGCGCGAACCGCGTCCGGCTGGTCCGCAAGCCGCCGTGCCAGCGCTTCGAGTTGCGCCATTCGCGCCGGGTCGACTCCCGCCGCGCCCTTGTCACGCAATTGCCTCACGCGGGTATGGACGGCCTCTCGTGTCTTCACTTGGCGGCCCGCGGTACTGGCGCCATTTCCACGCGGCGGTTCAGCGAACGCCCCTCTTCATTCGCATTGGTTGCTACCGGCTGCTCCGCGCCAAAGGCCGCCGCGAAGACTTGCGACGACGGCATCCCTTCGCCGATCAAGGCGCGCGTTACGGTCAGCGCGCGCTGGGCGGAGAGCTCCAGGTTGTCTTCAAAGCGGTGATTGTTGCCGGACATTTTCTTGTCATCGGTGAATCCGCTCACCATCAGCATCTCGCCGCGCTCGCCCAGGTACACGCGCAGCGGATGCACGAGGCTCTTGAGCAGCAGCTGGCCCTCGGGCCGCAACGCGTCGGAGTTCACGGCAAACAACACGCTGCCGCTGATGCCGATGCGCCCGTTGTTGATCGTGACGCGGCCCGAAGCGAGTGGTACCGCGAGTGCCTTCTCCAGGGCGATGCGCCGCTGCTCCTCGATGCGGCGTTTCTCGGTTTCGGACTTGAGCGTTGCAACGAGGTCCATCTGCACGACGACCACACCCATCAGGATCAGCACGAAAGCGCCGAGCAATCCGGTCATCAGGTCACCGAAGACCGCCCATACCGGCGCTGACAGTGCGGAGGTGTCCTCGTCGCCTTCTTCCAGGGCCTGCATCATCCCTTCGCCGCTCCATTCCCAAGGCCAATGGGCTTGCCGGCCAGCTCGCGCAGGCGCTCGATGACGCCATGCTGGGAGGCGATGCTGAGGTCGATCACCTCGCGCGCCTGGGCGACGTAGTAGGCGAGCTGGTCGTCGCTGCGGGCCGTGGAACGGGTGACGGCGCCTTCGACCTGCTGCAGGGCCAGGGCGAGCTTTTCGTTGCCCGAGTGGAACATCTGCACGCCCTGCCCGAATGCCTCGCCCCACGACGAGAGCTCAACGGCGCTGGCGCTTGCGTGAACGGCCATGTCCGCCGCTTTGCGAGCAGCATCTTCCACGGTTTGCACCAGCCCACCCAGCCGCTCGACAAGCGCCGCGCGTTCCTGCAGCGCCACGTTTTCCTGTTCCGCCAGCCGGCTCATCTCGGCGCGAAGCTGCGCAAGCACGCCGGCAGCCGCCTGCGGCACTTCGGAGGCAGTGGCCAGCAGCCGCGCGAGAGGGGCCTCCAGTTCGGCCCCGAGCTTTGCGAGCTGCAGCGCCGCCGCAGTTTGCAGTTCGCCCAGGCGCGCGACCGCCGCATCTCCGCGCAGGGTTTCTTCGTGCCGAAGCGCTTCGAGTTGCGTGCGCCACACGGCGGCGAGTTCATCCATGCGATGCGCGTGTTGGTCGAGCCAGCTCGATTCCGTCTCCACTCGCGTGCGCACCAGTTCCTCGGACTGTGCAAGGAGGCGTGCCACTTGTTCCACCGTGCGGGTGGCTTGGGCGTCGGCGCGCTCCGCAGCGCGTTGCGCCTGCGTTTCGAGCGACATGGTCAGCGTGTCCGCAATCGCATCGAACCGGCCGGACACGAGATCGACCTGTGCGCGGGCTGTGTCAGCCAGGCGCTCGTGCAGGCGCTGTGAATCCTGCACGATGTTCGCCATCGCGATTTCGATGACCGGTCGAATGCTGTCTCCCGCGGCCTTCGCTCCTGCTGCCAGGCTTTCCTGCAGCGATGTGCCGACATCCTTCGCCAGGCCCGAATAGGCTGCAGCGGCTTCATGATGAAAGCGCTGCTGCGAATCGAGCAGGCGCTCATCGAGCTGGCGGCCGCGTTGCTCGATTCGCTCCATCATGGCGTCGAGACGCTCCACGATGGCGGGCAGGGCGGCTGCTTGCGTCTGCACGGCGCGCATGGTCTCGCCCTGCTGGTGGGCGAGCGTGAAAGTCCGCAACTCGACGGCCGCGCGCAAGTCAAGCAGGCGCGAGACATCCAGCCGTTCGCGGCGGCTGATCGCGGACATCAGCCCCAGCATGGCCGACGCGGCGACGCCCGCGACCGACGTGCCGAACGACAGGCCGAGCCCGCGGATCGGCTCGGCCAGCGCCGAGCGAATCGCCACCAGGTCGGTCGATCCTTCGAGTGCGAACACCGCGCCCTTGAACGTCACCACCATCCCGAGGAAGGTGCCCAGCATTCCGAGCATGACCAGCAGTCCGACGAGATACGGCGTGATTGCCGGGCCGGGCAAGCTCCCGCGCCCGGCCTCGATACGCTGCCGGACGGCATTTCGCAAGGCGGGCGGCACGGCCTCGAGCAGAGCCGCAAGCGGCGACAGCGCTTGCGGCCCGTCCAGCGCAGGAGCGTTCAGCGCTGCGCGCAGTGCCGCGCTCTGGGCACGGTGCTGCCGCAGTTCATGTGCGCCCACCAGATAGGTGCCGGCGATGACGAGCGTCATCGCGAAGGCCACCCAGTTGCTTGCGGCAAAGCCGAACGCGATCCATGCGACAGCGGCGAGGCCGACCGCAAACGCGACCCAGAAAAAGCGATTGATCATTGGTAATTCTTCAATTCGCAACCGCCGGCTTCCACCAGCGCGGCGATCGGTTCGAGGCGAACTTCGAGCTCCGCGAGGAGCACCTGGCGCCATTCAATCTCGAATGCGTGCAGCCATCGGCCCGGCTTGCGCCATGTGGCCGGGTCGTCTTCCTGCGCCGATGCCTGCATGTCTTTCACATGTGCCTTGCGCAACTGCTCAAAGCGGCGCTCCAGCAACGCTGCCGCCACGGGCAACAAGGCCTGTTCGCGAGGGGCGGTGACCTTTTGCAGTGCGGCATCGAGAGTGGCGAGTTGGCGCAGGGCGGCCGAAGCGCCGGACAACACCTCGCGCACATGGTCGCGCAGCACGCCGATCAACTGGTCCATCTGTCGCTGCAACTCGAAGTGCCTGCGCTTGTAGGGCGCGTAGGTGAATTCGTTGGGCAGCGCCGCCTCGAGCGATATCGCGCGCGCGAGCGTCATGCGCGCGCGATCGAAATCGGCGCAGAGGTCGGCCGGCGCACGACGCAGGCCCTTTGCCCGCAGGGGCGTCTCGGCCGCTTTGGTGATGGCCCGGATGGACTGCTGCGCCGCATGCAGTTCGATTGCGTCGAAGGCGCTCACCCATTCACCAAGGCGCTCCACGATGTCGGCGGTGGCCTGCTCGGCTGCTTCGGGCGCGGGCGTCCATTGCGCGAGGATGCGAACGAGTGCGGAATTTGCGAGATTGCTTCTCAAAAGACGTTTCCAATGCGCAACAGTGACGCGGCCCGGACAACGGCGGGCGAGCCGTATTAGAAACGATCCTGCGCGCGTAACACGCAGCCTTGCGGCGATACTTTAGCGTTAAGCCGAGACGGGCGTTTCACCGAACTGCGCCAGCGCAAGCGCACGCAGCATTTCGCCGGGGTGGTTTTTCCGCGCCGTTACACTGTGCCGGAACAGGAAAAACTCACCCCTATGGCTACCCAAGAGCAGTTGCTACAGGCCCTCGCGGCCATCACCGACCCCAACACCGGCAAGGACTTCGTCAGCACCAAGGCTGTGAAGAACCTGCAAGTCCATGAGGGCGATGTTTCATTCGACGTGGAGCTCGGCTACCCGGCCAAGAGCCAGATCCCCGGATTGCGCAAGGAGCTGATCGCCGCGGCCAAGGGCGTGCCCGGTGTCAACAACGTCTCCGTCAACGTCGCCAGCAAGATCGTGGCGCACGCGGCGCAGCGCGGGGTGGCGCTCTTGCCCAAGGTCAAGAACATCATCGCCGTCGCGTCGGGCAAGGGCGGTGTCGGCAAGAGCACCACGGCCGTGAACCTCGCGCTGGCCCTGGCGGCCGAAGGCGCGGCGGTGGGCCTGCTGGACGCCGACATCTACGGCCCCAGCCAGCCCATGATGATGGGCATCGAGGGCCGGCCCGAGTCGTCCGACGGCAAGACCATGGAGCCGCTGGAAAACTACGGCGTTCAGGTCATGTCGATTGGCTTCCTGGTCGCGCAGGACGAAGCCATGATCTGGCGCGGCCCCATGGCCACCCAGGCGCTGGAGCAGCTGCTGCGCCAGACCAACTGGGCCGAGCTGGACTACCTCATCGTCGATCTGCCGCCCGGCACCGGCGACATCCAGCTCACGCTCTCGCAGCGCGTACCGATGACGGGCGCGGTGATCGTCACCACACCGCAGGATATCGCGCTGCTGGACGCCAAGAAGGGCATCAAGATGTTCGAGAAGGTGGGCGTGCCCATCCTCGGCATCGTGGAAAACATGGCCGTGCACGTGTGCAGCAAGTGCGGCCATGCCGAGCACATCTTCGGCGAGGGCGGGGGCAAGCGCATGGCCGCCGAGTACGGCATGGATTACCTCGGCGCGCTTCCGCTGGACATCAAGATCCGCCTGCAGGCCGACAGCGGCAAGCCCACCGTGGTGAGCGACCCCGAAGGCGAGCTGGCCTCCATCTACAAGGCCGTGGCCCGCCAGGTGGCGATCAAGATCGCCCACAAGGCCAAGGATTTCTCCTCCAAGTTCCCGTCGATCAAGATCTCCAAGGACACGTGACCAAGGACACGTGAACGGCTCCTGGTGGGTCGATGCCGCATGCTGCTTGCGGCGGCACCGCCGTGCCCGTGAGGTCCATGCCTTGCGAGGGCGACGAATTATTGTGCATACTCCACCCCAGTCATGACAAGCACTATATTTCATGAAGTTCACCCCGGTGGAAGGTCCGACGGGAGTCCGTTCCTCGCGGCGCTGGGCGAGCGCGTGCGGGCCCTGCGCGCCCGCCGGGGGTTGACGCGCAAGGCCGTGGCGCTGGCGGCAGACGTTTCGGAGCGGCACCTGGCCAACCTCGAGTACGGCACCGGCAATGCGTCGACGCTCGTGCTGCTGCAGGTCGCGGGCGCCCTGCATTGCTCCCTGGCCGAGCTGCTTGGCGACGAGACCACGCTGTCGCCCGAATGGCTGCTGATCCGCGAACTGCTCCAGGGCCGCAGCGACGCGGAGTTGCGCCGCGCCCGGATCGCCCTCGGGGAGCTGTTCGGCACCGGCACCGCCGGTGGCGCCTCGGGAGGCTCGCGGGTGGCACTGATCGGTTTGCGCGGCGCCGGCAAGTCCACGCTGGGGCGGATGCTGGCGGATGAACTGGGCTTTCCCTTCCTGGAATTGAGCCGGGAAATCGAGAAATTCGCGGGCTGCAGCATCGCGGAGATCCATGCCCTGTACGGCATGAACGCCTACCGCCGCTACGAGCGGCGGGCGCTGGAGGAGGCGATTCAGCTCTACCCCGAAGCGGTGATCGCCACGCCCGGGGGCCTTGTGTCCGACGCGGCCAACTTCAACCTGTTGCTCTCGCATTGCGTGACGATCTGGCTGCGCGCCGACGCGGGGGACCACATGGCGCGCGTCGCCGCGCAAGGCGACACCCGGCCGATGGCGGCCAGCCCCGAAGCCATGGAGGACCTGCATCGCATCCTGGCTGGGAGGGCCGCGTTCTACTCCAAGGCCGAGCTCAGCCTCGACACCAGCGCGCAGCCGCTGGATGCGACTTTCGAGGCGCTGTGCGCACTGGCGCGTCAGGCGCTGCCACAGCCGGCCTGAAGTCAAGCTCAGCGACGAAATGCAGTTTATTGCTTGACTTCGATCAAACATATGCAATATAGTGCCGCTAGCGGATTACCGATATCTGCACTATCTTGCAACTTTCTTCGGAGATATCCCGTGACCTCACCCCTTCGCGTCGACTACCAGACCGACCCTTCCAAGTACCGGCACTGGCGGCTCCAGTTCGATGGTCCCGTCGCCACGCTGGTCGCGGACTTCGATGAAGACGCCGGGCTGCGCCCCGGCTACAAGCTCAAGCTCAATAGCTACGACCTCGGAGTCGACATCGAGTTGAACGACGCCATCAATCGCATCCGCTTCGAGCATCCCGAAGTGCGCACGGTGGTCCTGACCAGCGCCAGGGAAAAGGTCTTCTGCTCGGGCGCCAACATCTTCATGCTGGGGGTTTCCAGCCACGCCTGGAAAGTGAACTTCTGCAAGTTCACCAACGAGACGCGCAACGGCCTGGAAGATTCCTCGAAGCATTCGGGCCTGAAGTTCCTGGCGGCTGTCAACGGCGCCTGCGCCGGCGGCGGCTACGAGCTGGCGCTGGCCTGCGACGAGATCATCCTCGTGGACGACCGCTCCAGCGCCGTGAGCCTGCCCGAAGTGCCGCTGCTGGGCGTGCTGCCGGGCACCGGCGGCCTGACACGCGTCACCGACAAGCGCCATGTGCGCCATGACCTGGCCGATATCTTCTGCACCACCACGGAGGGCGTGCGCGGCCAGAAGGCCAAGGACTGGCGCCTGGTGGACGACATCGCCAAGCCAGCGGCGTTCGCGCAGAAGGTCAAGGAGCGCGCGCTCGAACTCGCCAAGCAGAGTGATCGCCCCGCGCAAGGCAAGGGCGTGGCACTGACGCCGCTGCAATGCACGGTGGATGCCGACGCGCTGCGCTACGGTCACGTGACGGTGGAGATTGACCGTGCCAAGCGTACCGCCACGTTCACCGTGCAGGGCCCTGACGGCGCACAGCCCACCGACATCGCCGGCATCGAGGCCGCGGGCGCCGCCTGGTACCCGCTGGCGCTGGCGCGCGAGCTCGAAGACGCGATCCTGTCGATGCGCACCAACGAGCTGGACATCGGCATGTGGTTGATCAAGACGCAAGGCGACGCCGCTGCCGTGCTCGCGATGGATGCCACGCTGCTTGCGCACAAGGACCACTGGCTGGTGCGCGAAACCGTCGGCCTGCTGCGCCGCACGTTCAGCCGCTTCGACGTGTCCTCGCGCAGCCTGTTCGCCCTGATCGAGCCGGGTTCGTGCTTCGCCGGCACGTTCCTCGAACTGGCGCTGGCCTGCGACCGCAGCTACCACCTGGCGCTGCCCGACGATGCGGCCCGGGCGCCGAAGATCGTCGTGGGTGAGGTCAACTTCGGCCTCGACGAAGCGCCGGGCCGCTCCCAAGCTTCGTCGATCCCCTCGGGGGGCCCCATGTACCCGATGGTGACGGGCCAGAGCCGGCTGGGCCGCCGTTTTTATGGCGAGCAGCCCGCGCTGGACGCGGTGCGCGCCCTGGCCGGCAGGCCGCTGGACGCGGACGCGGCCTTCGCCGCCGGCCTCGTCACCGCGAACCCCGACGATATCGACTGGGCCGACGAGCTGCGCATCGCCATCGAAGAACGGGTGGCGATGTCGCCCGATGCCCTCACGGGGATGGAAGCCAACCTGCGTTTCAACGGCCCCGAGAACATGTTCACACGCATCTTCGGGCGGCTCACCGCCTGGCAGAACTGGATCTTCCAGCGCCCCAACGCCGTCGGCGAGACAGGCGCGCTGAAGGTCTACGGCAAAGGCAGCAAGGCGGCCTTCGACTGGAATCGTGTCTAACCCGGATCATCAGGAGAACCCATGAGCAACATCGACTACAGCGAGAAGATCCCCAACAACGTGAACCTGGCCGAGGACCGAACGCTGAAGCGCGCGCTCGAGCAGTGGCAGCCCAACTACCTGAGCTGGTGGCAGGACATGGGGCCGGACGGCTCGCAGAACTTCGACGTCTACCTGCGCACCGCCATCAGCGTCGACCCGCAGGGCTGGGCACAGTTCAGCCACGTCAAGATGCCCGACTACCGGTGGGGCATTTTCCTGAACCCGGCGGAGAAGGACCGCAAGATCCACTTCGGTGACCACAAGGGTCAGGATGCCTGGCAGGACGTGCCCGGCGAATACCGCGCCAACCTGCGCCGCATCATCGTGACGCAGGGCGACACCGAGCCGGCCTCGGTCGAGCAGCAGCGCCACCTGGGCCTGACCTGCCCGAGCCAGTACGACCTGCGCAACCTGTTCCAGGTGAACGTCGAGGAGGGCCGCCACCTGTGGGCCATGGTCTACCTGCTGCACAAGTACTTTGGCCGCGACGGCCGCGAGGAAGGCGAGGCCCTGCTGGAGCGACGCAGCGGTCAGCAGGACAACCCGCGCATCCTGCAGGCCTTCAACGAGGAAACGCCCGACTGGCTGTCGTTCTTCATGTTCACGTACTTCACGGACCGCGACGGCAAGTTCCAGCTGTGCGCGTTGGCCGAAAGCTCGTTCGACCCGCTGGCCCGCACAACCAAGTTCATGCTGACCGAGGAAGCGCACCACATGTTCGTGGGCGAATCGGGCATCTCGCGCGTCATCCAGCGCACGTGTGCCGCGATGAACGAGCTGAAGACCGACGACCCAGGCAAGCTGCGCGCCGCCGGCGTGATCGACCTGCCGACCATCCAGCGCTACCTGAACTTCCACTTCAGTGTGACCATCGACCTATTCGGCGCCGATGAGTCCAGCAATGCCGCCACCTTCTACTCCACCGGCCTGAAGGGTCGTTTCGAGGAAGGCAAGCGCGTCGACGACCACATCCTCAAGGGCCAGAGCTACAAGGTGCTGGCGGTGCAGGGCAACCAAATTGTCGAGCGCGAAGTGCCGATGCTCAATGCGCTGAACGAAGTGCTGCGCGACGACTACATCAGGGACTCCATCGCGGGCGTGGAGCGCTGGAACAAGGTCATCGAGAAAGCCGGCATCCCGTTCAGGCTCAAGACACCGCACAAGGCATTCCACCGCAACATCGGCACCCTGGCCGGCGTCAAGGTCTCTCCCGACGGCCGTGTCGTGTCCGAGGCAGAATGGAGCGCCAAGGTGAACGAGTGGCTACCCAGCGCGGAAGACCGGGCCTTCGTCCGCAGCCTGATGGGCCGCGTGGTCGAGCCCGGCAAGTTCGCCAACTGGATCGCCCCGCCGGTGATGGGCATCAACCGCCAGTCGGTGGATTTCGAATACGTACGCTTTAGTTGAACCGGGGCGTGGAGACCGAGATGGACATGGCTGTCACGTCGATCATCAAGCAGCACCTGATCGACCCGGAGATCTGCATCCGTTGCAACACCTGCGAGGCCACTTGCCCCGTGCAGGCGATCACGCACGACTCGCGCAACTATGTGGTCGATGCGGACAAATGCAACTTCTGCATGGCCTGCATCCCGCCGTGCCCCACCGGCTCCATCGACAACTGGCGCACCATGCCGCGCGCGCAGGCCTACAGCACCGAGGCCCAGCTCGGCTGGGATGAGCTGCCGGCCGAACTGACGGCCGAGCAACTGGCGGAGCACGGCGCCGTGGTGGGCGATGAGCCCGCGGCGTTGCCGGTGGCGCCACCGCTGCCGGCCGCGCAGAGCGGCGAGGCCGTGTTCAAGGCCGCGGAGTACGGCGCCACATTGCCGCCCTGGTCGGCCGCCCATGCCTACACCAACCTCTACGGCCCCAAGGTGCCGGAGAAGTGGGCAACGGCCACGGTGGCGGGCAACGTGCGCGTCACAGAGGTGGGCCGCGAATACGACACCCACCACATCGTGCTGGATTTCGGCGCCATGCCGTTCCCGGTGCTCGAAGGCCAGTCGATCGGCATCGTCCCGCCCGGAGTGGATGCGGGCGGCCGGCCGCATCATGCGCGGCAGTATTCCGTCGCCAGCCCGCGCAACGGCGAGCGGCCCGGCTACAACAACCTGTCGCTGACGATCAAGCGCGTGCTGCAGGACCACGACGGCAATCCCGTGCGCGGTGTGGCCAGCAACTACATGTGCGACCTGCAGGTGGGCGACAAGGTGCAGGTGATCGGCCCCTTCGGCACCAGCTTCCTGATGCCCAACCATCCGCGCAGCAACATCGTGATGATCTGCACCGGCACCGGCAGCGCACCGATGCGCGCCATGACCGAGTGGCGCCGCCGCCTGCGCGCCTCCGGCAAGTTCGAGGGCCCGCTGCAAAAACTCCCCGGGGACTTCATCGACGTCAACTTCGCCTTCTCGCGCACGCCGGGCCAGCCCAAGCGCTACGTGCAGGATGCGATGCGCGAGCGCGCCGCCGATCTCGGCCCGTTGCTGGCCGACCCCAACACCTTCTTTTATGTCTGCGGGCTCAAGAGCATGGAAGAAGGCGTGGTGCTGGCGCTGCGCGACGCGGCATTGCAGGCCGGCTTGTCATGGGATGCGGTGGGCGCCGCGCTGCGGCGGGAAGGTCGCCTCCACCTCGAAACATACTGAGGTTCCGGCCGCCCGGTCATTCGGGGCAGAATCCCTGTATCAAGTACTTGCGCCACAGGCGTGCCCATGCCCTTCGATCGAGATTCCCAAGGCCCCCAGGCCGCCGCGCCCGT
>JAQZBU010000095.1 GCA_029237735.1 Ramlibacter sp.
GCCTTGGCCGTGTGCGAACTCGCGTGCAGCTTCACCTCCTCGGGCGAACCTTCCGCGACGATCAGGCCGCCCGCGTCACCGCCTTCGGGGCCGAGGTCGATGAGCCAGTCGGCGGCCCGGATCACGTCGAGGTTATGCTCGATCACGATGAGCGAGTTGCCGCCTTCCAGCAGCTTGCGCAGCGCCCGCATCAGCTTGGCGATGTCGTCGAAGTGCAAGCCAGTGGTCGGCTCGTCGAACATGAAGAGCGTGCCGCGCGTGGCCGTGGCCTGCCGGCTCGACGTGGCGCTCTTCGCCGCTTGCGCCAGGAACCCCGCGAGCTTCAGGCGTTGCGATTCACCGCCGGAGAGTGTGGGCACGGGCTGGCCGAGCTTCACGTATTCGAGACCGACATCGACGATGGGTTGCAGCGCGCGGATCACGTCGCGGTCATTCGCGAATACAGTGGCGGCTTCGCTCACGGTGAGGTCGAGCACGTCCGCGACGTTCATCGTGCGGAAAGAATGGGGATCTGATCCCCATTTGCGTTCGATCGTGACTTCGAGGATTTCGGGGCGGTAGCGCTTGCCGTCGCAATCGGGGCAGCGCAGGTACACATCGGAGAGGAACTGCATCTCGACATGCTCGAAGCCGGAGCCGCCGCAGGTGGGGCAGCGGCCGTCGCCGCTGTTGAAGCTGAACTTGGACGAGGTGTAGCCGCGTTGTTTTGCCAGCGGCGACACCGCGAAGATTTCGCGGACGGCGTCCCAGGCGCCGACGTAGCTCGCCGGGTTGGAACGCGCCGTCTTGCCGATGGGCGACTGGTCGACGAAGACGACGTCGCTCAAGTGGTCGGCGCCGAGAAGACGGTCGTGCAGGCCCGGTGTTTCCGTGGCTTTGCCGAAGTGCCGCGTCAACGCGGGCGCCAGCACGTCCTGGATCAGGCTGGACTTGCCCGAGCCGGACACACCCGTCACGCACACCAGCCGCTGCAGCGGAAACTCCACCGACACGTTCTGCAGGTTGTGCTCACGCACACCTTCGAGGATGAGGCGCGGCGTCGCATCCGTCACCGCGCGCTTGAAACCCATGCCCACGTGCTTGCGTGCGCCCAGGTACGCGCCGGTCAGCGTGTCGGCGTGGCGCAGGTTCTCGGTGGTGCCGTCGAACACGATCTGCCCGCCGCGCTCGCCGGGGCCGGGACCCATGTCGAGGATGCGGTCCGCGGCCAGCATCACGGCCGGATCGTGCTCCACCACCACCAGCGTGTTGCCCGCATCGCGCAGCCGCTTCATGGCTTCGGTGATACGGTTCATGTCGCGCGGGTGCAAGCCGATGCTGGGTTCGTCCAGCACGAAGAGCGTGTTGACGAGAGAAGTGCCGAGCGCGGTGGTGAGGTTGATGCGCTGCACTTCACCGCCCGACAGCGTGCGGCTTTGCCGGTCCAGCGTGAGGTAGCCGATGCCGACGTCGACGAGGTACTTGAGGCGGGTGGTGATTTCTTCGAAGAGGAGCTTGAGCGCCTGGTGCTCGCCCTCACCCCTGCCCTCTCCCGGAGGGAGAGGGAGCAAGCCCCCTCTCCCGCTTGCGGGAGAGGGATGGGGTGAGGGTCGCACCCGATCAAAAAACCTTCGCAACCTGTCAATCGGCATCAACATCAAATCATGCAGGCACAGCCCCGGCAGTGCCTCCAGCTGCTCGCGCGTCCACTGCACGCCCACCGGCATGAAGCGCTTGGCAGGCTCCAGCACCGCATCCGCGTCTTCCTTGCTGCCGATGCGCCAGAGCAAACTCTCGGTCTTCAGGCGCGCGCCGCCGCACACATGGCACGGCGTGTAGCTGCGGTACTTGGACAGCAGCACGCGAATGTGCATCTTGTACGCCTTGCTCTCCAGGTACTCGAAAAAGCGCTTGATGCCGTACCACTGCTTGTTCCAGTTGCCTTCCTTGTAGCTGGGCGTGCCGCCGATGACCCACTGCTGCTGCTCGGGCGTGAGCTTGTACCAGGGCGTGTCGCGCGGGATGCCCGCCGTCTCGGCATGGCGCATCAGGTCGTCCTGGCACTCGGCCCAGGCGGGCGTCTGGATGGTCTTGATCGCGCCGGCGCGCAAGGTGAGCTTTTCATTGGGGATCACCAGCCCGTAATCGACGCCAATCACGCGGCCGAAGCCCCGGCAGGTCTCGCATGCGCCTACGGCCGAATTGAAGGAGAACATCGACGGGATCGGATCGGTGTAGCGCAAGTCGCTCTCAGGGCAGTGCAGGCCGGTGGAGAACTTCCAGGCCTTGTCATTGCGGCCTTGAGCCGCAATCCATGCCTCGCCCGCGCCTACAGTGGATGCCGGATCAAGTCCGGCATGACGCTCTTCGGCGATATAGACCGTCATCCGTCCAGCCCCGCGCTTCAACGCAACCTCGATCGCTTCAACAGCACGCGCCTTCTCCGTGGCATGCAGGCGAAAACGGTCGGCCACCACATCCAGTATCTTGCGCGGCCCCGTGGGCGTGGCAACCTCACGCTCTGCGTGCACGCGCGTGAAACCGCTGGCCGATAGCCACTGCTCCACTTCCTCCGGCGTCGTGCCGCCTGGCAGTTCCACCGGGAACGTCACCACCAGACGCGGATCGCCATTTGAGGTGCGCGCCGCCATCTCGGCGTAGATGGTCTCCGGCGTGTCGTGCCGCACCTGCTGCGCCGTTTTCCGGTCGAACAACTGCCCGGCCCGCGCGAACAGCAGCTTGAGGTGGTCGTTCAGCTCCGTCATCGTGCCCACCGTGGAGCGAGAGGAGCGCACCGGGTTGGTCTGGTCGATGGCGATCGCGGGCGGCACGCCTTCCACCCGGTCTACCGCGGGCTTGTCCATCCGGTCGAGGAACTGGCGTGCGTAGGCCGAGAACGTTTCCACGTAACGGCGCTGGCCTTCCGCGTACAGCGTGTCGAACACCAGGCTCGACTTGCCCGACCCGCTCGGCCCCGTGACCACCGTGAGTTCGCCGGTCTTCAAGTCGAGATCGAGGTTCTTGAGGTTGTGCTGCCTGGCGCCGCGGATGCGGATCAGTCCCTGGGTCATACGGAAGTCATTTCTTGAAGTGGGCCGAACATTCTAGGGACGTCCGGCTGTCAGTTCCTGTCATGTGGTCTTGCGGTCTGACGAGAGCGAGGTAAAAGGCATTACCGCATGCGTGCCGGTTTGGGCCCTACACTTCGCTGGCAGTCAAAAACAGCATGGAGGCCAGGAAAATGCACAAAACTTTGTGGGCAGTTGTCACAACCGCCCTGCTCGCGGTGTCACCCGCCATTTCACATGCCCAGATCCTGATCGGCCGCACCGCCGGGTTCTCGGGCGCTGTCGCGGCAGGCGTGAAGGAAACCACCGACGGGGCGACGCTTTACATCGACATGGTCAACGCCCGCGGAGGCGTCAACGGCCAGAAGATCGAACTGCTGTCTCTGGACGACAAGTTCGATCCCAAGCTGGCGGCCCAAAACGCGCGCCAGCTGATCGAGGACAAGAATGTGGCCGCGATGTTCCTCACGCGCGGCACGCCGCACACCGAGGCCATGCTGCCGCTGCTGGATAAATACGGCGTGCCGCTGATCGGGCCGTCCACCGGCGCCATGGTGCTGCACCAGCCGTTGCGCAAGCACGTCTTCAACGTGCGCGCCACCTACCAGCGCGAGGCTGAGAAAGCCATCACCCATCTGGCCTCGATGGGCATCACCCGCATCGCCGTGGTGCTGGCGGACGACAGCTTTGGCGCGGATGGCCTGTCAGGTGCCCAGAAGGGCCTCGCCGCCGCCAAGCTCGAGGCCGTGGTGCTGGAGAAATTCAATCGCGGCAAACCCGACTTCGCGCCGATCGCGCCCAAGATCAAACAGTCCGATGCGCAAGCCGTGATGATGATCGCGTCCGGCCAGGCGGTGGTCGATGGCATCAAGGCATTCCGAGCCGCGGGTTCGAACGCCCAGATCGTGACCCTGTCCAACAATGCGTCGGGGGGCTTCGTGAAGAGCCTGGGCGACAACGCCCGCGGCGTCATCGTGACGCAGGTGTTCCCCTCCGAGCGCTCGATCGCGTACCCGATGGTCAAGGAAGCGCAGGAACTCGCCCGGAGCAAGGGCAGCGAAGTCAGCCCGGCCATGCTCGAAGGCTATGCCGCCGCCAAGGTGCTGGTCGAGGCCCTGCGCCGTGCCGGGCCCAAACCTTCGCGCGACAAGATCCAGGCAGCGCTGGAAGGCATGCGCAAGTTCGACCTGGGCGGGCTGGAACTCAGCTTCTCGACGGCAGACCACACCGGGCTGGATTTCGCCGACCTGTCGATCATTGGCAATGACGGAAAGTTCAAGCGCTGAGGGGTCGCGGGTCCGCAGTCCAGAACACTCAGTACTTGATCCGCGCGTAATAGGTCTTCTGGGACGCCGCGCGGGCCTGTCCCAACGTGCCAATGCCCATAGCCTGCAGCAGCGGAATGAACCGCAGCATCACTTCGGCCGTGAGCACGGCGTCGCCCAGCGCTGTGTGCCGCCCCAGCACGGTGATGCCGAAGCGCTCGGCGATCGCTTCCAGCTCGTGCGAGGGTTGATGGGGATGCACCAGGGCGGACAGCAGCAAGGTGTCCAGTACCGGTTGGCGAAAGACGATGCCCGTGCTCGCCTCCTTGAGCTGGAGGAACTTCATGTCGAAGGCGGCGTTGTGCGCCACCAGCACCGTGTCCTGGGCGAACGCATGGAAGGCAGGCAGTACCTGCTCGATGCGCGGCTTGCCGGCGATCCTGTCCTGGGTGATGCCGTGGATCGACGCGTCCGTGATCACCCGCCCGGGATCGACCAGCTGCTCGAAGCACTCCTGCCGCAACATCCGGCCGTTGACGATGCGCACTGCGCCGATCTGGATGATCTCGTCACCTCCGGCGGGCGACAGGCCGGTGGTTTCGGTGTCGAACACGGTATAGGCCAGGGTGGCCAGCGGACGATCGTCCATCTCGCTGCTCTCGGGACCGGCGCCGAACAGGTCGAAATCGTAAAACTCGGGGCGGCTCCCGCTTGGCAGTATTTCTGCCGCTTCGGGCAAATCCTGTTCGCTCGCCAGCGGCAACAGGAACCGGAAGAAGGCCTGGTGCCGCACGCGCTCGCGCTCGAACCACATCTCACCGCCGTGGCGCTCGACCACGTCGCGCACCGACAAGGGCGTGCTCTCGGCCCCGAAACGCATCGGCTCCAGCTCCCAGCTCATCACCGTCTCGTTGCTCATCGCATGCCCGGACCAGACCAGGTCCAGCTGGGCGCGTTCCCACCCGCAGCCACAGCGCGGGATCGACTTCGTCCACCGAGGCTGGGCGGCCGCAAAGGCGCTCGATCTGCTTCAGCGCGGCGGCAATCAAATCGGACCCGAGCATGTCCTCCAGCGGCCAGCGTGCCTTCAGGCCTTGCACCGCGCGCTGCGCCATATCGGCGACGCGCAGGCTCATGGCGGCCACCTCTTCGCGCACCACCCCCAGGAAGCGTTCACGCATCTCGGGTTCAACATCGGGGAGTGCCAGCATCTCCACCGCCGCCTGCATGTTGGCGAGGGACGAGCGGCTGCCCTCTGTGAGGCCGTGCAGCAGCTGGTCGCGCATGGATTCTTCCTCGAAGCTGCGGGTCACGTTG
Source organism: Ramlibacter sp. (assembly GCA_029237735.1). Classification (GTDB taxonomy): domain Bacteria; phylum Pseudomonadota; class Gammaproteobacteria; order Burkholderiales; family Burkholderiaceae_C; genus Ramlibacter. The sequence goes on from JAQZBU010000095.1 coordinate 5,630, forward strand.
TCGAGCATCATCACGAAGCCCCCGATGTCGGCGGAGCCGTCGGACGAGGCCTCGCCCGTCTGCACCGGCGCCATCTGCACGCGCAACAGCTGTCCGGCCGATGTCGCGGTGACGAACTGGGTCGACGGGCTGGCGGCGCCGCGCGCCATGCGCTGCCGGATGTTTTCCAGGGCATGGGCCACCAGGTTGCGGTCGAACACGCCGTAGATGGAACGGCCGATGCCGATCAGCTCGGCACCGCCGGCCGGTTGCGGCACCTGCGACAGCGCCTTGAACTGCAGTCTGGCGCGGCTGTTGTACAGCAGGATGCGGCCATCCAGGTTGCAGACCACGACGCTCTGGGTCAGTTCGGCCATCAGCGCGGCCAACCGGTTGCGCTCCTGTATGACACCCAGGCTGGCCTGCCGCACCTGCGCAGCGACATCGGCCCGCAACGCGCTGCGCTGACTCGCCAGCTGGTTGATCAGGCCGGCCAACGCGCGCGTCTCGGCGCTGCCCCCCGGTTCGATCTCGCATTGCGTGTCTGCCGCGAGCAACACGCCGGCCCGTTCGGCCAGGCGCGCGGCCGAGGCGACCCAGCGCAGATACGCACTGCGCAGCAGCGCGCCGATCGCGCCCGACAGCAGCAGCCAGACGAGCAGCAGCAACGCGCCGCGCGACTCGATCATTGACGTGAAGGCCGCGCGCTCCGCCGGCTCTAGCGTCGCTGCCAGCAGCAGCCCCACGCCGGCCGCTATCAGCGCAAGCAGCAGCCCGGGGGCGAGCGTCGCGATCAGCTCGCGGCGGTCGACCTTCATGCCAGCAGCTCGCGCACCCGCTCGGCCAGCTGGCGGGTGGAGACCGGCTTGGTCACGTAGGCATCAGCGCCGAGCGCGGTGCCCTTGGCGAGATCGGTGTCACGGCCTTTGGCGGTCAGCATCACGATCTTGACACCGGCCAGCGACTCGTCGGCGCGCACCGCCTGCAACACCTCGAAGCCACTCATGCCGGGCATCATCACGTCCAGCAGCACCAGCGCGGGGCGGTCTTGCCGGATCGCGGCCAGCGCCGCCGGCCCGTCGCGCGCGATGCTGACGTCGTAGCCCTCGCGCTTCATCAGGTATTCGAGCGAGATGACGATGTTCGGCTCGTCGTCGGCGATGAGTATCTTGTGGGTCATGGTGTGCGGCCGCCGAATTGTTCGACGATCTGGCGGCTGATCGGCAAGCCCAGGCCCGTGCCCTGCGGCCGGTGGGCGGCGGCGCCCCCCTGGCGAAACTTTTCGAAGACCAGCTGCTGCTGGTCCGGCGCCACGCCGGGGCCGTTGTCGCACACTTCGATGGTGGCGCGGCGGTCGTCGCTGCGCAGCCGCACGATCACGCGGCCGCTGCCCTGCGGCACGAACTTCACCGCGTTGGACAGCAGGTTCAGCAGCACCTGCAGCAGCCGATCGCGATCCGCATGCAGAACCGGAACCTGCGCGGGCTGCTCGACCTGCAGCTGCGCGCCTCGCTCGCGGAACGTTCCGGCCGTCGTCTGCACCGCATGCCCGATCAGCTCGCGCAGGTCGATGGCATCGTTGCGCCATTCGGCCTGTCCGGATTCGATCTTCGCCATGTCCAGCACCTGGTTGACGAGACGGCTGAGGCGCTCGGCTTCCGCGACCACCAGCTCGAGGAAGTGCTGGCGCTGCGCCCCGTCCATCCCGGGCTCGTCGCGCATCAGCTCGGCGAAGGCACGGATCGACGTGAGTGGCGTACGCAGTTCGTGGGTCACCGACGACATGAAGTCGTCCTTCAGCCGGTCGAGGCTTTCGAGTTGTCGGTTCAATGCCCGCACCTGCGAAGCTTCGTCGAGCATCCGAAGGATGTCCTCGGTGCCCAATGGCTCCTCCTCCACGACGCTCGCCATCGCGGCGCGCGCCGACGCGCTGCCGATCGCGCCGGCGAGCTGCGTCTCCACGTGCTGGACCAGCCGCGCGTCGGGCTCGATCCGTTCGATGTTCGCAACGCCGGCCCGCCTCGCATAGTCGGCGAACAGCCGCTGCGCCGCGTCCACGCCGAGAAAGCGCGTCGCCAGTCGCTGCAGCTCGGCGAGCCGGGCGCGCCCGCGCCAGAACACCGGCGCCGACGCGGTGCGCCGGAACACGTCGACGAACAGCAACGCCTGGGTAGCCTCGCGCGCCGACGGCGCGCGAGCCAGCGACACCGCGACATAACAGCCGACGTTGGCCACCAGGCTCCACAGCAGCGCATGCGTGAGGCTATCCAGGCCGGCAAGACCTAACAGCTGCTCGGGGCGCAGCAGCGCGATGCCAAAGGGACCGTCCGTCATGAACGCGGTGGGCAGCCAACCCGATTTGGCGATCGATGGCAGCAGCAGCGTCCAGGTCCACAACGCGAAGCCGGTGGCCAGGCCGGCCAGCGCGCCGGCACGGGTGGCGCCCTTCCAGTACATGCCGCCGAGCAGCGCCGGCGCGAACTGCGCCACCGCGGCGAAGCTGATCAACCCGATGCTGACCAGCGCGTAGGCCTCGCCGGCAATGCGGAAATACAAATAGCCCAGCAGCAACAGAGCGACGATGACGATTCGCCGCAGCACCAGCGGCAGCGCGCTCAGGTCGCCCGCGCTGCGGCGGCGCAGCCGCAGCACCAGCGGCATCAATAGATCGTTGCTGACCATGGTGGAAACTGCGATGGCCTCGACGATCACCATGCCCGTGGCTGCCGACAGCCCGCCGATGAAAGCCACCAGCGCCAGCAGCGGCTGGTCGAACGCGAGCGGCAGCGACAGCACGAAGGTTTCGGCATCGGCGCCGCCATTGCCGAAGTGCAGCAGGCCGCCCAGCGCGATCGGCAGCACGAACAGGTTGATCAAAAGCAGGTACAGGGGGAACGCCCAGGTGGCACGCGTCACGTGGCGTTCATCGACGTTCTCGACCACCATCACCTGGAACTGGCGCGGCAGGAAAATCACAGACAGCATGGCCAGCAGCGTCAGGGCAAACCACTGCCCGCCGGCGAATCCGCTTTCGCCGCCGAGGCCGAGCAGCGGCTTCAGGTCGGCACGCGCGGCGGCTTGCGCGAAGATGTCGCCCGGCCCGTCGAAAAGCCCCCAGCACACGAAGATGCCGACGGCGACGAAGGCGACGAGCTTGACCACCGATTCGGCGGCTATCGCGGCGACCAGCCCTTCATGACGCTCGCTGGTGTCCAGATGGCGGGTGCCGAAAGCGACCGTGAAGCCAGCCAGCACCAGGGCAATGTAGAGCGTGCTGTCGCGCCACCAAGGCACGTGCATCATTGCGGTCTCGCCGGGAAGCGCCGTCAGCAGCGCCAGCCCGCTGGCGATCGCCTTGAGCTGCAGCGCCACGTACGGCAGGATGCCAACCAGCGCCATCAAGGTGACCAGCGCGGCCAGTGCGCGGCTCTTGCCGTAGCGGCTGGAGATGAAATCGGCGATGGACGTGATGCGGTAGCTGCGCGCGGCCAACAGCATCGCCAGCGTCGGCCCCAGGTAGATCGGCAGAAACCACAGGCCCGACGCCGCGGCACGGCCGATGCTGCCGAAATAAGTCCAGGCCGTGCAGTAGACGCCCATGGACAGCGTGTAGACCCAGGCGTTGCCGATCACCGAGCGGCCGGCACGCGCACGGCCGTCCGCGAAATACGCGATCGCGAACAGCAAAACCAGGTAGGCGAAGGAAGCGGCCAGGACCAGGGGAGTCGAAAGCATGTTCGCCGCTCCGTCAGTCTTCGCCCGGACCGGTCTCACTGATCAAGGCGGCGGCGGCGATCAGCAGTGCCCAGCCGATGAACAGCGCTGCAGGCATCAGCGGCAGGCCCCAGACGGTGAGGTCGCGGTCCCAAAGCGTGAGCAGCGGAAAATTCAGCAGCAGCCAACCGGCCACGAACAAGGCGAACAGGCGTTGACTGCGAAGCGGGTTGGACATGCTGGTTTTCTACATGGCGTCGAGACGGAAGCGCTGGCGCAGCAGCCCCCGGAAGCGCTTGTTGATCGCCAATGCGTCCTTGAGCTGGTCGCGCTCCATCGTGCTCAGGGCCGAAGGCTGCACCGAATTGCCCGGCGGCTCGCCGACCGCACGCTGGCGCAGTTGATGCCGCAGCTTCATCTCCATCAGGAAGTGCAGCGCTTCGAGCAGGTCGCGGCCCAGGTCGGCATCGATCAGCTCGCGCTCGACGAGGCGGCGCAGCCGCTGCGCCGTCCCGGGCTCACGCACCCCGTGCCGCAGGCACAGCGCGCGCACGCCGTGCACGATGGGAAAGGTGCCGAGCTTCTTGAGATCCAGCGGCTGTTCGTCAGCGCGCAGGGTCAGGCGCGTCCAAAGGCTCTGCGGCTCGTCGAACTGATCGGCCGCGGCAGCGAAGCGCGCGAGGAAGGCGTCCCCGCCGGTGAGTATGTGATCCAGATATTGCCGCAGCTCTTGCAGCAGGGCGGCATCGCCGGCCACCCGTGCCGCATCGAAAAAGATGGCCAGGTTCATCGTGCCCTGCGGATCGGCGCCGTAAATCCAGTCGCGCAGCGTCTCGCGAAAGCGCGCCACACTGCCGCGCCACAGCGGGTTGGTCAGCATGATGCCGCCGGGGGCCAGCAGGCTCCACAGGCGCTCGATCAGGCGCTGGTTGAGCGCGCCGACCAGCCGCGAGACGCGCTCGATGCGCATGCCGCCGTCGTGCAGCAGGGTGATCATCGCGTCCGTGCGGTCGGCCACGGCCTTCAGGTCCGCGAGCGAAGCGGCTTCGTCTATCTGCGCCGCCAGCACGTGCGAATGGTTCGCGACGAAGCTGACGAGGTCGAGTTGTGCGACCAGGCCCAGCACCGTGTCACCGTCACGCACCAGCAGCCGATGCACGCGGTGACGCACCATCAGCCAGAGGGCCTCGTACAGCTCCGCGTCGGGATGCACTTCGATCAGCTCGAACCGGGACACGTCGCGTACCGCCATCGCCGCGGGCGGCTCGCCGCGCAACAGCGCGTCACGCAGGTCGGTGGTGGTGAAGATGCCCAGCCGTGATCCGTCGCGCACCAGCGTATGTGTCACGCCATGCTGGGACATCGATTGGCAGACCGACACCAGATCGAGCGAGCCGTCGACGTAAAGGGGCTTGCGCACATACGTGTCCCGCACACGAGCAGTGACCAGCGAGAGCATCTCGCGCTGCGATTCGGTTTCGCGGGAGTCCGGCATGGCAGAAGCAGGAAGCGGGACAGCAGCCAGTGTAGCCGCTGTCCCGCCGCATCCGAGCCTGGCGTGGCCCTTAGTGGCCGCTCGCGCCCGAGGCGCCGATGCCGGTCTCGGAGCGCACCTGCTGCGCCAGGAAGCCGGCCCGATCGATGCGGGCGCGGTTGCTCTTGTCGAGCACCGAAAACAGCCAGATGCCGAAGAAGCCGATGGCCATGGAGAACAGCGCCGGGCTGGTGTAGGGGAACAGGGCCGAACCCTTGGGGTTACCCAGCGTGGCTTCCCACACCGACGGTGAGACCACCGTCAGCGCGACCGACGAGACGAGCCCCAGGAAGCCGCCGATCACCGCGCCTTTGGTGGTGCAGTCCTTCCACAGCACGCTCATGAAGAGCACCGGGAAGTTGGCCGAAGCGGCAATGGCGAAGGCCAGGCTGACCATGAAGGCGATGTTCTGCTTCTCGAAGGCGATGCCCAGCAGCACGGCCACGATGCCCAGGCCCACCGTTGTGATGCGCGAGACCTTCAGCTCCGACGCGCTGTCGGCCTTGCCATGCTTGAATACCGTGGCGTACAAGTCGTGCGACACCGCTGAAGCGCCGGAGAGCGTCAGCCCGGCCACGACGGCCAGGATGGTGGCGAAGGCCACAGCGGAGATGAACCCGAGGAAGATGTTGCCGCCCACCGCGTTGGCCAGGTGGATGGCGGCCATGTTGCCGCCGCCCTGCAGCGCGCCATTGGCGTCCAGGAACGTGGGGTTCGTCAGCACGAAGGTGATGGCGCCGAAACCGATGATGAAGGTCAGCAGGTAGAAGTAGCCGATCCAGCCGGTCGCCCACATCACCGACTTGCGCGCTTCCTTGGCGCTGGGCACGGTGAAGAAGCGCATGAGAATGTGCGGCAGTCCGGCGGTGCCGAACATCAGCGCCATGCCGAAGCTGATGGTGGAGATCGGGTCCTTGACGAAGTTGCCCGGCCCCATGATCGACTGCCCGATGGCCGCGGCCACTTCGGCGGTCTTGCCATCCTTCAGGGCCAGGTCGGTCTTGATCTTGACGGCGCCGGCGAACATTGCCTCGGGCGAAAAACCGAAGTGCCACATGACCGACGCCGCCATGAAAGTGGCGCCACCGAGAAGCATGCAGGCCTTGATGATCTGCACCCAGGTCGTGGCCGTCATGCCGCCGAACAGCACATACACCATCATCAGCGCACCGACGATGACGACCGCCATCCAGTACTCCAGCCCGAACAGCAGCTTGATCAGCTGGCCCGCGCCCACCATCTGGGCGATCAGGTAGAACGCCACCACGACCAGCGTGCCCGAAGCGGCGAAGACGCGTACCGGCGTCTGCTCGAAGCGGAAGGCCGCGACGTCGGCGAAGGTGAACTTGCCCAGGTTGCGCAGGCGCTCCGCCATCAGGAAGGTGATCACCGGCCATCCGACCAGGAAGCCGATCGAATAGATGAGGCCGTCGAAACCGGATGCCATCACGGCGGCGGAAATGCCCAGGAAGGACGCCGCCGACATGTAGTCGCCCGCGATCGCCAAGCCGTTCTGGAAGCCGGTGATGCCGCCGCCGGCGGTGTAGAAATCAGCCGCGCTCTTGGTGCGCGCGGCCGCCCATTTGGTGACGAACAGCGTGAACAGGACGAAAACACCGAACATGCCGATGGCCGTCCAGTTGGTGGACTGCTTCTGCGCCTGGCCGAGGTCCGCGCCGGCCGCATGGGCGCCCGCAACAAGGGCCAGCAATGCAAGGATGCCCAGGGCGGCCTTGCCGGAAAACGAAAGGCGGCTCATTTCAGCACTCCACGGGTGATCTGGTCGGTCAGGTCGTCGAACTCGCTGTTGGCGCGTTTGACGTAATAGGCGGTGATGGCGACGGTGAAGACGATGACGCCGAAGCCGAGCGGGATGCCCAGCGTCATGACGCCATCGCCCAGGCGCTGCGACACCAGCGGCTTGGCGAAAGCCACCAGCAGGATGAAGCCGTAGTACACGACCATCATCGCCAGCGTCAGCCACCAGCCGAAGCTGCTTCGCTTGGCTTTCAGCTCCTGATATTTCGGGTGGCTCGCGATGCGTTGCACGAGATCGTCTTCCATGGGGTCTCCTTGTCCGGATGTCGGCTTAGTTCGCTGATGGTGCGTGACGGAACTGACTGCGCTCTGACTTTCAGCAAACAATGTCCGACACGGGCAATGGCTGAGTTCGACAATCGCGTTCAGTCACGCGCATAGATATCGACGTCCTTGGTTTCCTTGATGAACAGCGTGCCGATGACGAAGGTCGCGGCGGCGATGATGATCGGGTACCAGAGGCCGTTGTACATGTTGCCGGTCTGTGCCACGATGGCGAACGCGGTAGTAGGCAGCAGGCCGCCGAACCATCCGTTGCCAATGTGATAGGGCAGGCTCATCGAGGTGTAGCGGATGCGCGTCGGGAACATTTCCACCAACATCGCGGCGATCGGGCCGTAGACCATGGTGGATCTTGATCGTCGCGGGCGTGCCCGGTGCGGCGGCCACGTTGTCGTAGCTTACCGAAGCTCCGGCCAGCACCTGCTTGGCGATGTCGCACGAGCTGGTGAACTTGACAGTGCCGGTGGGGTTGAACTGGAACGAGCATTCCGCCGGGTCCGCCGTCACGACGACCTTGTTCTTCGCCTGCGCCGCGGCCAGGTCCGGGTTGGCGGCCTTGGTCAATGCGGTGAACACCGGGAAGTACGTCAACGCGGCCAGCAGGCAGCCAGCCATGATGATGGGCTTGCGGCCGATCTTGTCGGACAGCGCGCCGAACACGATGAAGAACGGCGTGCCGATCAACAGAGAGACGGCAACCAGGATGTTGGCGGTGGCGCCATCGACCTTGAGCGCTTGCGTCAGGAAGAACAGCGCGTAGAACTGGCCCGAGTACCAGACCACGGCCTGGCCGGCCGTGAGGCCGATCAGCGCCAGGATCACGATCTTCAGGTTCTTCCACTGCCCGAAGGATTCCGTCAGTGGCGCCTTCGAGGTGCGGCCCTCGGCCTTCATCTTCTGGAACGCGGGCGACTCGTTCATCGACAGGCGGATCCAGACCGAGATGGCCAGCAGCAGGATCGAGACGATGAAAGGAACACGCCAGCCCCAGTCGACGGGCGCGGCCGCGCCGATGGTGGCGTAGTTCGGCAGGATGCCCACGATGAACGTGGACAAGCCCATGATCAGGATGGTGACCAGGAAGGTGTACTTGCGGCCGATCATGTCGCCCAGGCGGCCGAAGAAGATCGCGCCGAAGGGACGCACGATGAAACCGGCGGCGAACGCCAGCAGCGCGAAGATGAAGGCGGAACCCGCGTCCAGCCCCGAGAAAAACTGCTTGGCGATGATCGCTGCGAGCGAGCCATACAAGTAGAAGTCATACCACTCGAATACGGTGCCGAGCGACGAAGCGAAGATCACTTTCTTCTCTTCAGCGGACATCGGCCGGTGGGCGGCGGCTGTAGCCATGGGGTGTTGTCTCCTTACGTTGAGTGCCCAGGATGGACACGAGGCGCAATTCTTGAAGACAGCTCTGACCGGGCTCTGACGCGAAACCAACATGTTCTTGCGCCGAGCCAACGGGACCTTTCACCAAACTTAACGGGCTCTGACGATTTAGGGTGAAACCCTCAAGGAACGTTTCACGATGCGGTGTGTCGGCCAAAACTCACAGACTGCGGGGGTGCCAGCCGACCAGCGGCTTCCAGCTCGACCGGGATCATGAAGGTTTGAAAAGAGAGGAACACAGCCCATGAGCCACGACAAATCCTTCCAGCATGACCTCTGGGAAATGATCAAGGACATCAAGTTTGCGATGCTCACGCATCGCCACGCCGACGGCACGCTGCATGCGCATCCGCTCACAACGCAGAACCGCTCGCTCAAGCCGGGCGAGCCGCTTTGCTTCTTCGTATCAAAGCAGACTGAAGTGGGACAGCGCCTGCGTTCCGACGGCAACGTATGCCTGTCCTATGCGGACCTCAAGAAAGACCAGTGGATCTCCGTGTCCGGCCAGGCCACGATCAGCGAAGACATGGACACGAAAAAGAAGCTGTTCAACGCGCTGGCCAAGGCCTGGTTTCCCGGCGGCGCCGAAGACCCGGACCTCGAGTTGGTGGAGGTGCGCATCGTGAACGCCGAATACTGGGACATCAAGGAAAACAAGGTCACGCAGCTGCTGAAGATGGCCACCGCCGCTGTGACGGGTAACAAGCCCGAGATGGGTGAACACCGCGAATTGAACGTCGCCGGTCATTAGCTGGACGGGCATTCCCCGTTGTCGCCTGCAATCCGCGTGCTCGGGTACCGGGTACCGCCTGCCGCGTCGCGAGCGCTCGCCACCCAACGCGGAACGTGACGCCAGCCACCCCCGATGGCTCGGGTAAACTCCAACAGCTGTTTCGCCGCAAGCTGCGAACGCTGTACAGTTCCTGGAGGGCCGGATGTCTCGGTTGGATCAGCAGGTTTTCCAGGCACTTCCCGATCCCGCCTTTCTGCTGGACCGCCGGGGAACCATCCTTGACTTGAATGCCGCCGCCGAGCACGCTTTTCCGCTCGGCGCCCCCCTCGGCGCAATGGCCGGTGAATTGCCCGCGGCGCTCGAAGATGTGCTGGCGCATCGCAGCGTCGTGACGCTGGAGCATGCCTGCGCAGCGGCCGGCGCGCCGGCCCACTTCGAAGTGAGGCTGGCACCCTTTGGGCAACGCGAAATCCTGGCGCTCGTTCGCGACGTGACACAAGCGCGGCTGGCGGAGAAGTCCCTGCACGAGAGCGCCGCGCAGTTTCGCGTCGTCACCCACAACATCACCGACGCATTCTGGATCCGCTCGCCCGACATGCGCGAGGTGCGCTATGTGAGCCCGGCGTTCGAGCGAATCTGGGGACGGCCCGCCAGTTACCTCTACGCCAACCCGCATTTGTGGGCCAGTTTCATCGTGCCCGAGGATCGCGAGCATGTCCTTCGCACCTTCTCAGGGCTAACCGGCGATGCACGCACACTCGACGTCGAATACCGCATTACACGGCCCGACGGCGAGATAAGGTGGGTGCGGGTTCGCGGTTTCCAGGTTCGGGATTCAGAGGACAAGTTGGTGTGCCATACGGGCATCGTCACCGACATCACGGAGCGCAAGCTCGCGCAAGCCGAGCTCGACGCTTCGCAAAAGCAGCTGATGGAAGCCTCGCGCCGGGCCGGGATGGCGGAGATCGCCACCAACGTGCTACACAACGTCGGCAACATCCTCAACAGTGTGGCCGTCTCAGCGGGGATGGTGCGCGGCGCCCTGCGCACCTCCCGCGCCAAGGGATTGAAGCAGGCCGTGGAGATGATGGACAGGCATGCCGGCCGGCTCGGCGATTTCCTGGGGTCCGATGAAAAAGGCCGGCTGCTGCCCGGCTACCTGCGCGACATCAGCCTTGCGCTGCAGCACGAGCAGGAGGAGATGATTGCCGAGCTGGGGCACCTCGGCCGAGGCATCGACCACATCCGGGATGTGGTGACGATGCAGCAGTCGTATGCGAGCAGGGCCGGCGCGGTGGCATCCGTGCGGATCAACGACCTGGTGGAGGACGCAGTGCGTATCAATGAACAAAAGCTGGCGCGCGACAACGTGATGATCGTGCGCGAGCTGGGTGCTGTACCGAAGGCGCAGCTCGACCGCGCGCGCGTCCTGCAGATCCTGGTGAACCTGATCGGCAACGCCAGCGACGCACTGCGGGCGAGCCCGCCCGATGCTCGCCGCATCACCGTGCGGGTCGACCCCGGTCCCGGCGACCGCTTTCGCCTCTCCGTGCGCGATGAGGGCGAGGGTATTTCGGAAGTGAACCTGACGCGCATCTTCGCGCATGGATTCACGACACGAAAGCACGGCCACGGGTTCGGCTTGCACAGCTGCGCGCAAGCGGCGAGCGAGATGAAGGGCACGCTCGCGGTGCACAGCGAAGGGCCTGGCCTCGGGGCGACTTTCACGCTGGAGCTGCCGCTCGACGGACCGGAGTCCTCATCATGACGCAACCCAATCGCCGCGTCCTGGTGATCGACGACACCCCGTCGATCCACGCGGACTTCCGCAAGATCCTGGCGCGGGACCCGGGGGCGCGGCTGGATACCGTCGAGACTTCCCTCTTCGGCAGCCCGGTGCAACCCGCCGCTGGGCGGTTCGAGGTAGCGTCCGCCCTCGAAGGCGCGCAGGGCGTTGCCATGGCCGAAGCTGCCCTGGCCGATGGACGTCCCTTTGCGATGGCGTTCGTCGACATGCGCATGCCGCCCGGCTGGGATGGGGTGGAAACAATAGAGCGGCTGTGGGCCGTTGATCCGCAGGTTCAGGTCGTCATCTGCACCGCCTATGCCGACCATCCGTGGGAGGAAGTCATGGCCCGGCTCGACGTGCGGGACCGCTTGCTCGTCGTGAAGAAGCCCTTCGACGTGGTCGAGGTCAGTCAGCTGGCGCGGACGCTGACGGCCAAATGGGACCTGGCGCGCCAGGCCGAATCGCAGATCGAGGGGCTGGCGCGCGCCGTCGAAGAAATCAAGGCAGGCGAAGCGGCCCTGCGCCAGTCGCACAAGGAGTTGGAGACGTTCGCCCACACGCTGTCGCACGACCTTCGCGGCCCGCTCACCGCGCTCGGGTCGTTCACGCAATTGCTGGCCCGCGAGCTCGAAGGCGCGGCCGCCGGCAAGGCGCTGCACTACCTGACCAGGATTCAGGCGAACGCCGCGATGGCAGGGCAACAGATCGACGACCTGCTGTTCCTGGACGGCGTTTCGCGCGCGGACTTGAATCCCGAGCCCGTCGAGCTCGGCGCGTTGGTGCTCGAACTGATCGACGCGATGCGCTCGCTGGATGCCCAGCGCACGGTGCAGCTCACCGTGCACGAGGGCTTGTGGGTCTATGCCGATCGCAACCTCGCGCGTATCCTGCTGCGGCAGTTGCTGGCCAACGCGTGGAAGTTCACGGCCGGCCGCACGCCGGGCCGCATCGAGGTTGGCAGGTCGAAGAACGCCAATGGCGGTGCCTCATTCTTCGTGCGTGACAACGGCCACGGCTTCGAGATGATGTACGCGGGCAAGATGTTCCAGGTGCCCCAGCGGCTTCACCGGGACAGCGAGCTCGGCGGCTCGGGTACGGGGTTGGTCGTCGTGAGCCGCATCGTCGGCCGCCACGGCGGCCGTGTATGGGCGGAGTCGGCGCCCGGTGCCGGCGCGACATTTCATTTCACCCTGCCGGAATTTCCTCCCGGCGAGTGAGCGCGCCTCTACGCTACGTTGCCGGTTTCGCCGGCGTGCGTACGATGCCTGCGCCGACCTCGCCGGCCTTCTCCCAGTCGCCACCGGCGAACCACGCATCGCCTTCAAGATAGGCACGCAACATCGCCAGCGCATCGAAACCCCAGAACAGCTTGTCGTCCACTTCGTACGTGGGGACGCCGAAGACGCCTCGGGCGATCGCTGCTTCGGTGTTGCCCTTGAGCTCGCCTTTGACGGCTTCGCTTGCAGGGTCGCGCTTAGGCACCAGCAACTGCTTCAGCGATTCAAGACGCATCGCATCGCCCGCATCGGCACCGCCGCGCCAGACGTGGCGGAAGATGGTCTCGCACACGTAGCGGTTGGCCAGTCCGTGTTCGCCGCAAGCGAGCGCCAGTCGAAGCAGCGGCAGAGGGTTGAAGGGATGGGCCGACGGCATCTGCATAGGGATGCCGATGCGGTGCGCATGCCACAACACCTGCCGGTAGGTCCAGTCGCGCTTGGGCGCGATCTCGGCGGGGCCGAGCTGTCCGTGGTGCTTTAGCAGGCCCGCGAACAGGACGGGGCGATAGTCCACGGCATAGCTCAGGCCCTGAAGCGCCTCCGGCAGTTTCTCGAATGCCAGGCAAGCGTAGGGAGAAATGAAGTCGAGGTAGAAGGTGATCTGCTTCATACGTGTTTGCGTTCGCCGTCGGCCTGCGCCATGGCAATCCTTTGACCGATCTGCCTCCAAACCTCGCGCTTGCTTCCCTCTTCCATGCGCCCCCACAGCGCGATCTCGTCCAGCGTCCTGAAGCAGCCCTCGCATAGCTCGCTCACCGGGTCCATCCTGCATACCGACACGCAGGGCGAAGGCACTTCGTCGCACAGGCCGGCCACAACCTGGCGCGCGCGTTTGGCGAGCAGGCCGGTTGCGGCCATCAGCCGCCTTCAACCGACTGGACGACATCGGCAACCGGCGCGCCGGTCAGCCGCTCCAGGTCATGCGGACGCAGCTTGAACACGCCGTGCGGATGGCCGGCCGCGGCCCAGATTTCCTCGAAGCGGAACAGCTCGCGATCGATCAATGTCACGGAAGGCTGCACATGCGCAACAGGTGAAACGCCGCCAATGGAGTAGCCGGTGCGGCTCTTGACGAACCCGGCGTCAGCCCGGCCTGTCTTGCCGACGATGGCGTCCACCTTCTTTTCGTCCACGCGCCGATCCCCGGACGTGATCACCAGCACCGCGGCGTCGTCGCTCTTGCGCCGGAAGATGATGCTCTTGGCGATTTGCCCCACGGCAATGCCCAGCGCATCGGCCGCTTGCTGCGCGGTGCGCACGGCGTCCTGCAACATCACGGGCGCGTGGGGGTGGCCCTTGTCCTGCAGCGCGCGAGCCACGCGCTGCACGCCTTCGGGCAATGATGTCAACTCCCCGCCGCACATCCTAGTGCCCCCGCGCTTGCCACTGCGTGGCTGCGCTGCCCCCCGAGGGGGCCTTCGCGACTTGGGGCGGCCCGGCGTCGCTCATCACCCTGCCCGCTTGTTGAGGATCGCCTTGGCGGCGTTCGAATTCGGCTTGCGGCCCAGATAGTCGCTGATGTATTTGCCGGCGTCGATCAGCTTGTCCAGGTCGATGCCGCCAGCGTATTGGCCAGCGCCTGCCCATAGGTATCGTGGAAATGGCCCGAGATGTCGTCGATGTCGTAGTGCCTGAGCGCCGCTTCCATCGCGCGCTGCACCTTCACCGGCGTACCCACGCCGATGGTGTCGCACACGCCGATTTGCTGAACGCCGATCTGCTTCATCAGCCGAGCCACCAGCTCGACCCGCTCGGGGGCGACCTCGCCCTCGTAAGGGCAGCCCACGGCGGTGGAAATCGCGCCGCGCACGTGGATGCCCTTGGCCCGTGCCGCCTCGACGACCGGCGCAAAGCGTTCGATGCTCTCGGCGATCGAGCAGTTGATGTTGCGCTGGCTGAAGGCTTCGCTCGCGGCGCCGAAGACGACGACTTCATCCGGCCGGCTTGCAACCGCGGCCTCGAAGCCTTTCAGGTTGGGGGTGAGCACCGAATAGCGAACACCCGCCTTGCGCTCGATGAGCGCCATCACCTCGGCGGCGTCGGCCATCTGCGGCACCCACTTGGGCGAGACGAAGCTTGTGACTTCGATGTCCTTTACGCCGGCGTCTTGAAGGCGGTGCACGAGCCCCACCTTGACTTCAGCTGGAACGGGCTGTTTTTCGTTCTGCAAGCCGTCGCGCGGACCGACGTCGACGATCTTCACTCTGTGGGGCAATTTCATGGCATCAGTATCCTCTTTGCCGGTCAACCACACCGGCGATGGGCTCTCCCCGCTCGAAAGCCAGGATCTTCCTGGCGATCTGCGCGATGGTCTCGTCGCGCAGCGTGCGCGCCGAGGTGTGCGGGGTCACCGTGATTTTCGGGTGGCGCAGGAGCGGATGCCCGTCAGGCAACGGTTCGGTGCGAAACACATCCAGCGCCGCGCCGGCCAAATGGCCCGAATCCAGCAGGGCCAACAAGTCCTCCTCAACCAGGTGGCCGCCGCGCGCGACATTGATCACGTAGCCGCCCGGCATCAGCCGCGACAGGCTGCGCCTGTTCATGATGTTCTCGGTCTCCGGCGTGAGCGGCAGCAGGCAGACCAGCACGCGCGTCGCGGAGAGAAAATCGTCGAACTGCTCCGCGCCGGTGAAGCACCGGACGCCCGGCAGTGTCTTGGCAGTGCGGCTCCATGCAAGGACGGGGAATTCGAAGTGCTGCACGGCCTGCGCCACCCGCTGCCCCAGAACGCCCAGGCCCATGATCCCAACCGGAAAGTCAGCGCGGCTGCGCGGCTTGCGGTATGACCACTTGCCCGCCGCGATGTCCTGCTCATAGCCGTCGAGTTCCCGGAAATGGCGGATGAGCGCGTGGCACACGAACTCCGCCATCTGCACGGCCATGCCGCCGTCGTCGATGCGAACCACGATGGCCTCGGGCGGCAGCGCCAGCTTCATCAGCGCGTCCACGCCGGCGCCGATATTGAAGACGCCTTTGAGCCGCGGCTGCTCGTCCAGGAACTGCTGCGGCGGCGACCAAACCACCGCGTAATCGGCCTGAGGCGCACCGGGCTGCCACGCGTCGACGGTGGCGGCGGGCAGGGCCACGCGAAGGGCGTCCACCCAGGGGTCGGCCTTGGTGCCATTGGCACAAAAGAGAATTCGCATGGGCCTATTTTGCCGCGCCGGCGGCATCACACGGTGAGCTTCAACAGCTCCGCGCCTTCCGCCACCTGGTCACCCGGCCCATACATGAGTTCTGCCACGACACCATCGCCAGGCGCGGCGATGGTGTGCTCCATTTTCATCGCCTCCATCACGGCCAGCGCCTGCCCCTTGGTCACCTTGTCGCCGGCCTTGACGGCGAACGACACAACCTTGCCTGGCATGGGCGCCGTGAGGCGGCCGGTGTCTACATCACCTTCCCCGGCGTGTGCGAGCAGGTCGATGGCCAGGATTCGCGTGGCCCCGCGAGCGGTGAACACGTGATCGTCTTCACCGCTCGCGTACACCGTGGCGACGAAACGCTGCCCCGCGTAATCGATGTCGATGCCTTGGGTCATTGGCTTGAACGACAGCGCGCCGGACACATTGCCCACCGTCAGTGTCAACGCTCCGTCGTGCAGGTAAGTCAGCTCGGCCCTCGCCGGCTCGCCGCCGAATTCGAATTGAAACGGCCGCACGTTCAGCCCATGCGAGCGCCAGCCGTCGCGCCGGCTGAATGGATCGGCACCTTCTTCGGCCTTCTCGTGCAGCAGCGCCTGCGCGACGGCCGCCGCGGCAGCGAGGGCCAGGCCCAGTGGCTCCTGTTTGAACAGCACCGCCTGCTCTCGCGGGATCAACGCGGTGTCGAGGTTGGCTTTCTGGAACGATGGGCTGCGCACGACGTAGCGCAGGAACTGCACGTTGGTCGCCACCCCGACAATGTGCATCTGAGACAGCGCCTCGTCCAACCGGGCCAGCGCCTGTTCGCGCGTGCTTCCATGCACGATCAGCTTGGCGATCATCGAGTCGTAATAGGGGGAGATCGCGTCGCCCGCGCCGAAGCCGGCGTCGATGCGCACCGGCGCGGCGTCATGGAAGGGCTCGCCATCGGCGTTGCGGCGAAAAGCCACGTGCGCCGGCCAACGCGCGACGTCCAGTCGGCCGGTCGCGGGCAGGAAATTGTTGTCCGGCGTCTCGGCGCAGATCCGCGCCTCGATTGCATGGCCGCTGATCTTCAGCTCTTCCTGCTTCAGCGGCAACGGCTCGCCGAAGGCCACGCGCAGCTGCCACTCCACCAGGTCTTGCCCCGTGATCGCTTCCGTCACCGGGTGCTCCACCTGCAGGCGGGTGTTCATTTCCATGAAGAAGAAGTTCATCTCGCCGCCTTCGCGCTGCTCGACGATGAACTCCACCGTGCCTGCACCGACATACTTCACGGCGCGGGCGGCCGCGACCGCGGCCCCGCCCATCTGTCGGCGCATCGCCTCGGTCATGCCCGGCGCGGGCGCCTCCTCGAGCACCTTCTGGTGGCGCCGCTGCACCGAGCAATCGCGCTCGAACAAGTACACGTAATTGCCGTGCGTATCGCCGAACACCTGGATCTCGATGTGCCGCGGCCGCTGCACGTATTTTTCGACCAGTACGGCGTCGTCGCCGAAACTGTTGATGGCCTCTCGCTTGCACGACGCAAGCGCGGCGTCGAAATCGGCCGGCTTGTCCACCGCGCGCATGCCCTTGCCGCCGCCGCCCGCGCTCGCCTTGATCAGCACGGGGTAACCGATTCGCTCGGCCTCGGCCGCAAGCAAGACCGTGTCCTGGTTCGAGCCGTGATAACCAGGCACCAGCGGCACACCGGCCTTTTCCATGAGCTGCTTCGATTCAGCCTTCAGGCCCATCGCCTGGATAGCCGAGGGCGGCGGGCCGATGAAGACGAGGCCGGCGTCCGCGCAAGCCTGGGCGAACTCCTCGTTCTCGCTCAGAAAGCCGTAGCCGGGGTGGATGGCCTGTGCGCCCGTTGCCTTGGCGGCTTCGATGATGCGGTCCCAGCGCAGGTAGCTCTCCTTCGGAGCGCTGCCGCCGATGTGCAGCGCCTCGTCGCATGCGGCGACATGCAAGGCATTCGCGTCGGCATCGGAGTAAACCGCAACGGTGCGAATGCCCATGCGCTTTGCAGTGGCCGCTACGCGGCAGGCGATTTCACCCCGATTGGCGATCAGTATTTTCTTGAACATTCAGTTTCCTTGGGGCGAGCGGTTGCCCGCGAAGAACTCACTCAACTTCTGCACGACGATGCGCAGGAACTTGATCAGTACGATCATCAGCAGCACGGCACCCACCAGCGTCAACACCAGCGCGATCGCAAATATGGCCGGATGCGTTGCCGCCAGCCAGAGCATGAAGACGACGAATCCGTCCTCGAACAGCGACACGGCAACGTTGGAAAACGGCTCGGGCGACGTGTTCACGGCCGCGCGCGTCGTCAGCTTTGCGGTGTGGCTGGTGGCGGCCAGCGTGCCGCCGAGCAGCGCGGCTATCCAGCCCATGGCCTGGCTGTCGGCGCCGAGCGCACCGGCGGCAAGCGCCGCGCCGGCCGGTATGCGGATCACCGTGTGGACCATGTCCCACACCGAATCCACCAGCGGGATCTTGTCGGCGAAGAATTCGACGAAGCACATGAACCCGCTGGCCGCCAGCACACCCGGGTGCTGCAGCACCTGCAATCCCTGCGGCAGGTCGATCAGGCCGAAGTAACCGGCGATGCCCACGAGGAACACCGCCGCGTACAGGCGCACGCCGCTCGCCCAGCCCAGCGCCGCGGCCAGGGCCAGCAGCTGGGGGGTGTCGAGCAGATGCCGGAAGCCTTCCATGATCTCAGCTTTGCGTGAGCCAATTTGCTTTGCGCTTGCCCAGGAACGACTGGATGCCCTCGCGGCCCTCATCGCTCACGCGGATGTCTGCGATGCCCTGCACCGTGCGGTCAATCAGCAGCTGCGTAATGTCCTTCTCCGCCACGTCCTGCACCAGGGCCTTGCAGGCCTTCAACGCAGCCGGCCCCGCCAGCAGCAGCGATTGCGCGATCTCCGCGACTTTGGCGTCGAGCTGCGCGGCCGGCACGACTTCATGCACGAAGCCGATGCGCAGTGCCTCCGCCGCGCTGAATCGCTCGGCCGTGAGGAAGTAGCGGTGTGCCGCGCGCGCGCCCATGGCACGGATCACATAAGGGCTGATGGTGGCCGGGATCAGGCCCAGCTTGACCTCGCTCAGGCAGTATTGGGCCGTATCCACCGACACGGCGATGTCGCAGGCGGCGACAAGCCCCGTGCCGCCAGCGTACACGTCACCCTGCACGCGCGCGATGGTCGGCTTGGGGCAGCGATAGACCCCCTTCAGCATGTTGGCCAGCGCCACGGCGTCGGCGACGTTCTCGTCGCGCGTGTAGCCCGCCATGCGCTTCATCCAGTTGAGGTCGGCGCCCGCGCAGAAGGCCGGGCCGTTGCCGGTCAGCACGATGCAGCGCACTTCGGTGCGCTCGGCCAGTTCGGAGAAGACGGCGGTCACTTCCGCGATCACCTCGTCGTTGAAGGCGTTGCGCACTTCGGGCCGGTTGAGGGTGACTGTCGCCACGCCCGCTTCGAAATTCAGTTCAAGGTGCTTCATTGGGTCCTTCAATATCGCTTGGCGACTTCTTCCAGCATCACTTCCGTCGCGCCGCCGCCAATCGCAAGCACGCGCGCGTCGCGCCACAGTCGTTCGATGGCTGTTTCCCGTATGTAGCCCATGCCGCCGTGAAACTGCTGGCAGGCCTGCACAACTTCATTGACGAGCTCCCCGGTCAACGCCTTGAGCATCGATACATCCTGCACGATGTCGTGGCCCTGGGTGACGCGCCATGCACAGTGATACATGAATTGCCGCGCGGCACGGGTTTTGGCATCCAGCATCGACAAGCGCTGGCGGATGGTTTGCTGGTCCCATAACGGGCCGCCGAAAGCCTGCCGCTGCCGCACGTAATCGAGTGTGAGCTTGAGCGCCTGCTGGCAGTGGCCAACGGCCATCGCCGCCAGCGCGATGCGCTCGGTCTGGAAATTCTTCATCACCGAGTAGAAGCCCCTACCCTCCTCGCCCAGCAGGTTGCCCGCCGGGATGCGGACGTTGTCGAGGATGAGCTCAGCCGTGTCGGATGACAGCCAGCCGGTTTTCTTCAGCGCCCGGCCGACGGAAAAACCCGGCGTGCCCTTCTCGACGATGAACATAGACATGTCGCGCTTGCCGCTGCCCGTCTTGGCCGCGATGAAATACAGGTCGGCATGCACGCCGTTGGTGATGAACATCTTGGTGCCGTTCAGCACCCACTGGCCACCGTCCAGCTTCGCGGTGGTCCGGATGCCGGCGACGTCGGATCCGGCGCCCGACTCGGTGATGCCCACGGCCGTGATCAGCTCGCCGCCGATCACGCGGCGCAGGTACTTTTCCTTTTGCGCCGGCGTGCCCGCATGGTGTAGGTGCGGGCTGGCCATGTCCGTGTGCACCAGCACCGTGATGATGAACCCCGCGAATGTGGATTGCGACAGCGCCTCGGCGAACACCACGTTCGTCAGCGCGTCCGCTTCCGCACCGCCGTACACGCTCTCGTACATGAGGCCGAACAATCCCGCCTGCCCCATGCGCCGCAGCACGTCGCGCGGCACGCAGCCCTGCTCTTCCCAGGCTTGCGCCACCGGCTCGACCTCGCGCGAGATGAACTTCGCGACCTGGTCGCGCAGCAGCTCGTGGTCGGGGTTGTCGTAGATCATGTGCATGTTGGGGTCCTGGATTGCGGGTCAAGCCCGCAATGACAACTCTTTCTACATCCGGAACACGCCGAACTTCGGCTCGCCGATCGGCGCGTTGAGCGTCGCCGACAGGCCCAGCGCGAGCACGCGGCGCGTGTCGGCGGGATCGATCACGCCGTCGTCCCACAGCCGCGCCGTAGCGTAGTACGGATGGCCCTGCACTTCGTACTGGTCGAGGATGGGCTGGCGGAAGGCTTGCTCTTCTTCCTCGCTCCATTGCCCGCCGCGCAACTCGATGCCGTCGCGCTTGACGGTGGCCAGCACGCTGGCCGCCTGCTCGCCGCCCATCACGCTGATGCGCGCGTTCGGCCACATCCAGAGGAAGCGCGGCGAGTAGGCCCGGCCGCACATGCCGTAGTTGCCGGCGCCGAAACTGCCGCCGATGATGATCGTGAACTTCGGGACGCTGGCGGTGGCGACCGCCGTCACCATCTTCGCGCCGTGGCGCGCGATGCCCTCGGCCTCGTACTTGCGGCCCACCATGAAGCCGGTGATGTTCTGCAGGAAGATGAGCGGCACCTTGCGCTGGCAGCACAGCTCGATGAAGTGCGCTCCCTTCTGCGCGCTCTCGGAGAACAGGATGCCGTTGTTGGCGACGATGCCCACCGGCATGCCCTCGATGTGCGCGAAGCCGCACACCAGCGTGGTGCCGTAGCGTTGCTTGAATTCGTGGAATTCCGAGGCATCGACGATGCGAGCGATGATCTCGCGCACGTCGTAGGGTTTGCGGGTGTCGGTGGGCACCACGCCGTAGAGTTCTCGCGTGTCGTACTTCGGCGGCCGCGGCTCGCGCAGGTCCTGCTCAATGTTCTTGGGGCGGTTCAAGGTGGCCACGGCCTGGCGCGCCAGCGCGAGCGCGTGCATGTCGTTCTGCGCCAAATGATCGGCCACGCCCGACAGGCGGGTGTGCACGTCGCCGCCGCCCAGGTCTTCGGCCGAGACGATTTCGCCGATCGCCGCCTTCACCAGCGGCGGGCCGCCCAGAAAAATCGTGCCCTGGTTCTTCACGATGATCGTCTCGTCGCTCATCGCCGGCATGTAGGCGCCGCCCGCGGTGCATGAACCCATCACGACGGCGATCTGTGCGATGCCCTGCGCCGACAGGTTGGCCTGGTTGTAGAAGATGCGGCCGAAGTGCTCACGGTCCGGAAACACATCGTCCTGGTTGGGCAGGTTGGCGCCGCCTGAATCGACCAGGTAGATGCAGGGCAGGCGGTTCTGTTGCGCGATTTCCTGCGCGCGCAGGTGCTTCTTCACCGTGATCGGAAAGTAGGTGCCGCCCTTCACCGTCGCGTCGTTGCAGACGATCATGCAATCGACCCCGCTCACCCGTCCGATGCCGGCGATGATGCCGCCACCAGGCGCATCCCCGTTGTACAGGCCCCAGCCGGCGAGCGGCGCCAACTCGAGGAAGGGGGTGCCGGGATCGAGCAGCATCGCCACCCGGTCGCGCGGTGACAGCTTGCCGCGTGCCAGGTGCTTGGCCCGCGCCGCTTCACCACCGCCTTCGGCAGCCTTGGCCACCTGCACGGCGAGGTCATCGACCAGCGCGCGCATCGCGGCCGCGTTGGCCTGGAAGTCGGCGGAACGGGAATTGAGTTGTGTCTCCAGGGCGGGCATGGGTTTCCTTGGGCTCGTCGGCGGTTGGGAGCATGGTAGCGCGCCACCTCTTTTTGCAGCCCCGCCCCGTCGCCACCATGGTTGCAAATCCTGCCAGCGTCCCGCAAACTTCGTCTATGCCCGCCAAGCGCGCTTCCCGCCCCGCCACAGCCGCCACACCCATGGGCTTTGCGCGGGCCATCGTGGCTGCCTATCGGCGCTATGGACAGGACCCGTCCGATGTCCTGAAGCTGGCACAGATCGCGCCAGCCCAGCTGCAGCTGACCAACGCCCGCATCACCGCGCGCCAGATGGAAGTGCTTTCCGAGGCGGCCATGCGGGAACTGGATGACGAGGGCCTGGGGGCGTTTTCGCGCAAGCTGCCCTGGGGCAGCTACGGCATGCTGGCGCGCGCATCGCTGCCCTCGCCCGAACTCGGCGTCGCGCTCAAGCGCTGGTGCCGGCATCACGCGCTGTTGACCGGTGACCTTCGCCTGTCATTGGTCGAACGCGGCGACAGCGCCGCCATCGTTGTGGAAGAGCAGGCGGACCTGGGCGCCGCCCGTGAGTTCATGCTGGTGTACGTTCTGCGCAACATCCATGGCCTGGCCTGCTGGTACATCGACTCACGCATCCCGCTGCAGGGCGCGAGGTTTCCGTTCCCCGCGCCGGTCCACGCCGATGCCTATTCATTCATGTTCCCCGGGCCCCTCGAGTTCGACGCGGCGCATGCCGAAATCCGATTCGATGCGCGCTATCTTGCGCTACCCTTGCGGCGCGACGAGAAGGCGTTGCGCCAGATGCTGCAACGCGCCCTGCCACTCACCGTGTTGCAATACCGGCGCGACCGGCTTCTGGTGCAGCAGGTGCGCCAGGCACTGGTCGCCCACCCTGGCCAGGCGCACAGCGCGGAGGGTATCGCCGGGCTGCTGCACATGTCGCCCCGCACGCTGCACCGCCAGCTCAAGGAAGAAGGCGCGAGCCTGCAGCAGCTGAAGGACGAGGTCCGCTGCGAACGCGCGAAGGACCTTCTCTATCGCACCAGCAAGCCGCTGAAGCAGGTGGCCGCGGCTTGCGGTTTCCGCAACGAGAAAAGTTTCCTGCGGGCGTTCAGGCAGTGGACGGGAGCGAGCCCGGCGGAGTTCCGGACGGAGAACCGCTGAAGCGACCGCCGCCCGGTCCGACGGGAAACACCCCTACTTGCGCAGATTCAGCGCGATAAGTTCCGATTGTTGCGTGCCAGCGCCGAGCTGGTGGGCGCTCGTACGCTTGAAGTCGGTCTTGACCATCATCCCGTGATCGCGGCTCGCCCAGTATGTATCTTGCGACCCCGGGCTCGTGCACCCTATCCTGAAAGCATCGAACGTCCCGGCCCGAACGGTCACCTGCTCGAACGCCTCCACCTTGCACGAATAGTCGAACTCGGTGACCTTGCCCGTGGCCACCTGCGTCATGCGGTGGTGCGTGTTCCACGTTTTGCCGACCTTGAGCGGATAGATGAACCCGATCGGCGGGTCGTACGTGACGAATGGCTTTCCGTCGCGCCCGAGGATTCCATACCAGCGCCCGTCGTTGGTCGCCATGATGGTGAACCCCGTACTGCTCTTGATCTCCACGGCGGGCATGCCCTGCCACACACCGTTCCCGCGTGTGATGCGAAGTTCCGCGTCCTTACCGTAGCTGCCGGTGTTGCGCTGCACGGTCTGCCAAGTGGAACCGGCCGGCGGAATGTTCCATGTCGCAACCTCGGGCGCGACGGCTGCGCATCCCGCGAGCATGGCGACCACGGCGGCGGCCCAGGTCTTCTTCGTTGTTGTGGACTTGCTCATGATGCTCCTTCGTCTTGGTACGAGAGCCCGGGCGATCCTTGGGGCTTGGCCATGCCCTTAGTGGTCATGCAGCGCGCGCGGAGCAGGCGGCCCGGCGCGCCGATCGCCTTGGACATACATCAAATACCCCTGAGAACGAGAAAACCTTGACGCACGTCAAGATTGTCTCAACCGTAGGCGTAGTGCCGGACCGTCACGTCGTTTCATTCGATGCGTGAGCGGCGCGCGGGTATGTCAGTCCACCCAGCGCGTGTGGAACTTGCCCGGGCGGTCAAGCCGCTGGTAGGTGTGCGCCCCGAAGTAGTCGCGCTGGGCCTGCAACAGGTTCGCGGGCAATCGCGGCGACCTTAAGCAGTCGTAGTAGGACAGCGCGCTCATGAACGCCGGCACCGCCACGCCGTGCTGCGCCGCCGTGGCCACGACGTCGCGCAGGTCCTGTTGGCACTCCGCCATCACCTGCGCGAAATGCTCGTCCATGAGGAGGTTAACCAGCTCCGGGTTACGCGCGTAGGCGGCCCGGATGTCCTCCAGCAGTTTGGCGCGGATGATGCAGCCGGCCCGCCAGATCGAGGCGATGGTCGCGAACGGCAGGCTCCACTGGTGTTCGCGGTCGGCCGCGCCCAGCAGCTGGAAGCCCTGCGCGTACGAGCAGATCTTCGCGGCAAGCAGCGCGCGGCGAATCTTCTCGATGAAAACGCAGCGGTCGCCCGAGTAGGCGGCTTGCGGGCCGGCGAGTACTGCGGCAGCGGCCACGCGCTCTTGCCGCACCGCGCTCAGCGTGCGCGCAAAGACCGCGTCCGCGATCGTCGGCGCGTTCACGCCCATGTCGAGCGCCGCCTGGCTCGCCCATTTGCCTGTCCCCTTTTGCTCCGCGGTATCCACGATGAGGTCAACCAGCGGCTGGCCCGTCTCGGGGTCGGTCCGCGCCAGGATATCGGCCGTGATGCCGACGAGGTAACTGCCCAATTCCCCCTCGTTCCAATCCGCGAAGGTCCGGCTCATTTCGGCCGGGCGCATGCCGAGCAACTGCTGCATCAGCCAATACGCCTCGCAGATGGTCTGCATGTCGGCGTACTCGATGCCGTTGTGCACCATCTTCACGAAGTGCCCGGCGCCGCCCGAGCCCATCCATTCGCAGCAAGGCTGGCCATCCTCCGCCCGCGCGGCGATCGACTGCAGCATCGGCTTGACCAGCGGCCACGCCTGCGCGTGCCCTCCGGGCATGAGCGCCGGACCGCGCAAGGCGCCCTCCTCGCCGCCGCTCACGCCGGCGCCTACGTACAGAATGCCCGAGCCCTCCAGCTCCAGCATGCGGCGCTGCGTGTCGGTAAAGCGCGTGTTGCCGCCGTCGATCACAACGTCGCCGGCCGCGAGCATTTGCCGCAGCTCCACCAGCACGACATCCACGGCCGCGCCGGCCGGAACCATCAGCAGCAGCCTGCGCGGCGCCTGCAGACTCGCGACCAGCTCGGCCAGAGAGCGCGCCGCGTGGGCACGCTTGCCCTGCGTGCGCCGTGAAAAATTGTCCCTCTTCGCGGCATCGAGGTCGAACCCGCCGACAGCGAAGCCGTTGCGCTCTAGGTTCAGCGCGAGGTTCTCGCCCATCACGCCCAGCCCCACGATGCCGATGTCTGATTGCTGCATGGGCCGGATTGTGCTCCAGCCGAAGAGCTTGGATCGCGCCGCGCACAGCCCCAGCAGGAGAAGGTATGTAGCCTGAACACGGTATAGGCAAGGCGGCGAGCGACGATCACCATCATTGCCGCACGCACCGGGAGATCCTCATGAACATTCGCGGCACCAATGGTCACGGCCTGGAATTCGGCGCACTTTCCGCAATCGCCTCCTTCGTGGGAGCCTTCGCTATCGTCGGTTTTGTCCTGCTGGACAACGACCCGCAGCCGCCTTACGGCTCGCTGCCTGCCACCGCGTATCCGGCCACGTCATATGAAGGCACCGACCCATCGGTGCCCTCGGCCAGCAGCGTGTTCGGCAATCGCGCCGAAGAGCCAAGCCCGCAGATCGAAACCTTCTGAACTATTGCTCGCCGGAACGCTGCGAGGGATTGGCCCTCGACCACGCGAGCAGTCGGTCGAAATCCCCGTCGAAGGCATGGCGCTTGAGCGCCTCGTAAACGGTCGAGCACAGCATCACTTCGCCCGGCGTCAAGCGTTGCGCGATGGACGCCCGATCGCACTCCAGGTAGAGACGCTTCAGGTCCTCGATCGACGCGCCGCTACTGGTCGGGAGGAAGGGGCTGGACTGCGTCTTGTTGCTGTCGACGGAGTCGTTGGCATAGGCATCGCCCGGGGCAATCGCCGCGAGCGTGACGCTGATGGCGGCAGTGCCGGCGAGGGCGAGAATGGAAGCGAGGTTGCGGTCCATATCGTTACTCCGGGTGGGTTGAAAGGAGCAACGATGGTGCTCGCGGCTGCTTGCGTGGCCAATCCCGCGTTCAGGTGAAGACGATAGGTTGATGCGGCGATAGGCATGACAGGCCGGTGTAGCCCAAGTGCGGTATAGGCATGGCCCAGGGCGCTGCGCATCATGGAGGGCACGACATCGGTGCAAACCATCGCACAAGGGGGTCCTCGTGAATTCCGACTACAGCACTTCCTCCCGTTTGCAACGCTTTCTCGCCGTCCTCGTGGCGGGGGTTGTCACGGGCACTCTGTTCGCCGCGGTGGCCCTGGGCTTGACCGGCGCCGACGGATGGAGCCTCTTCGCACACTACGATGACGGAGCGGCTCAAGCCGTTGTCAAGGCGGCCTGAGCCGCCCCAAGCGTCGCCGGATCACGCGATGGAGTGTTGCCGCGATCGAAGCGAACGGTCACGCGCACGCCCGGGTGCTGGTCGGCGATTTCAATCCGGGCGCCGAGGTGCAGCGCGCGCGCGCGCATGTTGTTGAGGCCGTGACCACCCTGGGCGTTCGCCTTGTTCAATCCACGGCCGTCGTCCGCGACTTCGATGGCAAGTGTCTCCTCCTCCATTCGCAGCCTGATGGCCACCTTCCGCGCGCGGGCATGTTTGAGAACATTGGTGAGCGCTTCCTGCACGATGCGAAGCAGCTGGAGAGTCGCGTGGGGACTGAGGTCGATTCCATCGCCGCCCGCGTCGAGCTCCCAGCTACAGATCAAGCCGGAGGCCTCGAGCTGATGCTGCCAGCGGAAGCGGAAATTGCCCCACGCCTGGAGGAAGTCATTGGTCTCGGGGCTCATGGCCTCGAGCGTCAATCGCATGTCGGCAATGCACTCGCGCAGCGCCTGCACCATCTCCTGCTGCTCGATCTGCCTGCCTTCCGCCCGGGAAAGCATGAGGAACAACTGCGACCCAAGCCCGTCATGGAGGTCCCGCATGATCTGCTGCCGCTCTTCGCCGGCCGCGTGCCGGCGCTCGAGCTGCCGCAGGCGCTCATAGTTTCTCGACAAGGTGCTTTCGCGTTCGGCAACGCGCATCTCGAGTGTTCGATTGAGCTGTGCGAGCGCCTGCAGGGTACCCACGAAACGGGCGCTGAGAAGGCCCCCCATCACGACCAGGACGATATCGGCGGCGTAGTGCAGCAGGAAGATGCGATCAGCCACATGCCCCGGTGCCAGCGCGCGAATGATGGGGGAAGAAGTTGCAATCAGGTAGTCGTGCAGCCCGGCGAGCACGGCCAGGGTCAGTGCGGCGGTCAGCACCGTCGTCGCCAGGGTTCGCTGCTTCAACGCCGCCCGGACGCTGATCACGAGTACTGCGAAGCCGATCGGCAGAAGTCCTCCGGCCCACCACCTGGTAACCATTGATTCGTTGCCGCCGGTGGCGAGGTAGGCGACGGGTCCAAGGATCCAATAGGCAAACAGCCACCACTTCAGCCGCGTATAACGCAGGCCGGCCAGGCACATCGCGAACAACAGCATGAGGACCACGAAGCCGCCGGTGGCGCCATGGTAGATCGCGCGCCATGCGTGCCACGCGGTTGACGGCAGCACTTCGATAACGAATGTCAGGGTGCGGATGCCCCACAGCACCGAGGCCGCGCCAAAAAGGCCATACAGCGTTTCCTCGGGCCTGCGCCACCAGATGAACAGCGCCAGCAGGCCGACGATCAGGCACGACAGCACGGTGAACTGCGGCATCGTCCCCACGAGGAACAAGCGGCTCTCGTACACAGGCAGCAGCTCTATGTAGGGCCCGATCTGCAGCAATGGCATGTGATCGGGCGACACCTTGGTCGCGGGAATGCGGATCAGCAACTCGTTGGTTCCCGCCCGCAGCGATGGCGCAGGGATTGTCACCAGATGGGGACGCTCCCAGCGGATGACGAGGTCGGCGCTGGTTTCCTGGATCGACGCCAATGGCGTGCCATTGAGGAACAACCTGCCGCCCCGATAGAGATACGGCAGGTAGACGGCCCACAGCTGGCCTGTCTTCGACTCCGGCGCGTTGAATTCCACGCGATACCAGGCGGTGGCATGGCGAGTGGCGTAAGGCAGATCGACCCGTTGCCAGGCCGCCGTGGGTAGAGGAGGCGACAGGTCCGAGCTGAGAACAAGGTCGGCCTGGCGCGGCCGCACAGGTTGCGCATGGGCAGCGGCGCACAGCGCAAGTAGCGCCAGCAATGCCGCGAGCCAGCGGCTAGAGCAGCCCCAACTGATTGGCTTCATAGACCGCTTCGCCGCGGGAATGGACGGCCAACTTCTGGTAGATGCGCTTGACGTGCGTGATGACTGTGTTGGGTGAGATCGCCAGGATGGCCCCCACTTCCTTGAAGTTCAGGCCCTTCGCCACCAGGCGGAGAATCTGCGTTTCGCGCTCCGACAGCACGGACTGACGGGCGGAGCTCTCTATGGATGGGACGGTCGCCTCGCCGGCACCATTCCTGTCGACGCGGAAGCTTTGCAGCACGCGGCGCGCGATTGCCGGACTGATCGGCGAGCCGCCGGCGTGCACTTGCAGGATCGACCCAGCGATGTCCTTGGGCATTGCGTCTTTCAGCAGGTACCCTGTGGCGCCCGCGCGGATGCTCTCGATCACGTTGCCGTCATCGCCGAACATCGTGACCACCAGGACGTCACGCTTCGCACCACCCGCCATGGCGTGACGGATCACGTCGACGCCATTTCCGTCCGGCAGGCCCAGATCCACGAGCACGACATCGGGGGATAGCGTATCCAGCAACGCGCAGGCCCCGACCACGGTCGTGCCCGCGCCGCACAGTCGCAAGACTGGTTCAGCCGCGATCGCGTCGCAGAATCGCTGGAGGAATCCTGGCTCGTCCTCGACAACCAGCACACTGACAGTCATGCGCCACCCCGATCCGTGTCGATGCAGTTATACAGTGATGCATGACGTTACGCCCGGAACGCCGGGGCCGGTTTCCTGCGCCTACGTTTGATTCAGAAACTAACAACGGTCGCGCTTGGTATCACCCACCGGCACCGAGTCGTGTCGCGAAGCT
>JAQZBU010000096.1 GCA_029237735.1 Ramlibacter sp.
GCGCGCACGTCGATCCGGGTGGGGGTTGCAGCTTGGGTCACGGGCGAGTCCTTTCAGAGGCGGTTAAAGGTGTATTTAGAATGCACCTATGCTATTTGCCGGTTGAGCCTTGCGACTTGACATGGATCAACACCCGTGTAATCGGCGCGGGATTGATCTGGCGCAAGTCGCATGAACACAAAAGGTGCCAACCTCTGCGCCCATGCCATCTGCCTCACACTTCAACCAGCTCCTGAAGGCCGCCGCCGCGCAGCCCGACCCGCAACGCCTGCTCTTCGTCTTCGCGCAGGCAGAGCTGCCGGAGGGCGCCACCGACGATCAGAAAAAGAATTTCCTCGCCGGCAAGGGAGGCGCGTTGACGCCGCTGGCCTGCGTTGACAAGGCCCCGGCCGACCTTACGACCTTCGATGCGCTGGTCGAGGAATCGCGGCAGGCCTGCCCGCCGTGGCAGGTAGTCTTCATCGCCGCCCTGGCGGGCCAGGATGGCAAGCCGCCCTCCTCCGCCCTGGTGGACAGCGCGCTGCAGGCGATGGTCGACGCCGTCAAGGCCGGCCGCCTGGGCAACTACATGGCGCTCTCACCGAGCGGGGAACCGCTCGTCTTGTCGTAGGAATCCGGACAAGATGTCATGCTGGGCTGGACCCGGCATCCATGGTGGAGTGACTGGCACGCATCGATGGATTGCGGGTCGAGCCCGCAATGACAACCATGCTGTCATGCCGCGCTCCCGCGTCCCCGCCCAGCTGCAAGACTGAGCGTCGCGGCCAGCAGCAGTGCGGCAACGATGTTGTGGGCCAGCGCCGCTGGCAGTGCCAACGCGCCGCGCACCAGCATCACGCCCAGCACTGCTTCGACGGCAAGCAACACCAGCAGCGCCGCGCCCATGAGGTGACCGCGTCGCCAGGACACGATCCCCAATGGCAGCAACACCACGAACACCGCGAGCGCGCCGATGCGGTGCAGCCACTGCACGAGAGCGCCGGACGGATTCGTCGGCGCCGCGGGATCGAAGGCCGGAACCTGCCACGGATTCAGTGCCTGCCACGATGCGCCCGCCATGTCGCAGCGAAAGAGATCGGGGCAACTCAGGCCCGCGTACGTCGCGTTCACCATTCCGCCCAACGCCACCTGGACCACGAGCAGGGCGACAGCCGCCCACGCCCAGCGCGACACCGGCGCGCGTCCGGTAACGGGGCCGGGAGTGAGTGATTCGACGAGCCTGCAACTCAACGCGAACATCGCAAACCCGCCGACGAGATTGCCCAAAACGACGGCAGGGACTTTCGCGTTCGCGGTCCAGCGCCCGAGGATGGCGAGGAACAACGCGAGGAACAGCAGCCCGAGCACCATGGTCCCCTCGCGTCGCAAAACCGGCGTCTTCGACCAGGTGTTCATCACCATCACGATGATGAGGAGCAGCGCCGCCACCGCGGCGATGCGGTGCGAAATGCGTGCGGCCGTCACGACGCCCGTCGGGGGCGTCACGGCTCCCTGTTGTCTGTCCCGCAAGCTTTGGCCATAACACTGCGGCCAGGGCTCGCACCCCAGCCCGGAAGCCGACAAGCGCAGGAAAGCACTCAAGCTGGTGATGGCCAGGACGAGTACGGCGCAGGCCAATGCCACTTTGCGCAGTGAGGCCATTCGGCCGATGTCTCCAAACATCCTTTGCATGCTAACCCTCGCAAAACGAGCACTGGCGCGGTGTTCCCGCGTGTGCAATGCAGCACTTGACATATATCAACCCCCACCAAGGTAGCGACCGCCACGATATCCCACCATTTCAGTCAACTAGAGGAGACATGCATGCATGACGACGACGATCAGTCCGGCAAGGTGCCCATGATTCAGCAACTGCTGGACAACCCGTTCCTGTTGCTGTTCCTGGGGGTCCTCATCCCCATGGTGGTGTACACGCTGTGGGGTGTCATCGACATCCTGACCATTCCCCTGGCCAAGTGAGGAGCACGCCATGAGCGCAATTCTCCCGCCGGCGGAACGGCTGTGGTGGAAACACCCGCTGGACCGCGTCGAAGGCACCTGGATCGCCATCGCCTTTGCGTGGTGCATGGTGATGTTCTTCATGATGATCTACTGGCATGCCTACGGCAAGCAGAACCTCTCCACCGAGACGTACAAGACGACGCCGGAGCAGTTCTCCGCGAAGGCGCAGGCCGTGGTGGACAAGTACACCGTGCGCACCGAGACGGCGGAGAAGATTCCCGTCGTGGCGCCGCCGGAAGGAAGCGACGTGTACCTGGTCGCGCGCCTGTGGGCGTGGTGGCCGATCCTGGAGCTGGAGAAGAACAAGACGTACAAGCTGCACCTGACGGCCATGGACTACAACCACGGCTTCTCGCTGCAGCCCGCCAACATCAACATCCAGGTGGTGCCGGGCTACGAACACGTGATCAAGGTGACGCCCAACCAGTCCGGCACCTTCTCGATCGTCTGTAACGAGTACTGCGGAATCAACCATCACTCGATGGTCGGCCGCATCTACGTGAAATAAGGAGGGCCGCCATGTCCGCAACCCTTCCCCTGCCGAGTGTTCCCGCGCGTGGGGGCACGACCTACCGCACCTGCCCGCGCTCCGGGCTGCAGTTCGAGGCCCAGGCCGAGAAATTGATGATCGCCAATGCCGTGATCGCCGTTGTCGCCCTGCTCGTGGGCGGCATCCTGGCCATCGGGGTGGTGCTCACGCGCTGGCCCGCGGTGCACTGGCTCGCCGCCGACACCTTCTACATGGTGCTCACCGCGCATGGCATCGACATGCTGATCTTCTGGATGATCTTCTTCGAGATGGCCGTGCTGTACTTTTGCTCGTCCACGCTGTTGCGATGCCGAATCGCCACACCGTCGATGGCGTGGCTGGCGCTGGCGCTGATGGTGATCGGGGCCGTGATGAACAACGTCGCCGTATTCCAGGGCGGCTCCAGCGTGATGATGACGTCCTACGTGCCGATGATGGCAGCGCCCACGTTCTACCTCGGCCTGATCCTGTTCGCCGTGGGCGCGCTGATCGGCTGCTTCGTGTTCTTCGGCACGCTGGTGATCGCCAAGCGCGACAAGACGTACGAGGGATCGGTGCCGCTGGTCACGTTCGGCGCGATCACCGCCGCGATCATCGCTGTGTTCACCATCACGTCCGGTGCGATCATCCTGATCCCCACGTTCCTGATGTCGATCGGCCTGGTCAAGTCGGTCGATCCGCTGGTTTACCGCACGATCTGGTGGGCATTCGGCCACTCGTCGCAGCAGGTCAACGTCGCGGCGCACATCTCGATCTGGTACGCGGTGGCCGCCATCTGCTTCGGCGCCAAGCCGATGTCCGAGCGCGTGAGCCGCGGAGCCTTCCTGCTCTACATCCTGTTCCTGCAACTGGCCAGTGCGCACCACCTGCTGGCCGACCCGGGCATGTCGACCAGCTGGAAGATCGTCAACACGAGCTACTTCATGTACTTCGCCGTGCTGGCGTCGATGATCCACGGCCTCACCATTCCGGGAGCGATCGAGGTGGCGCAACGCGCCAAGGGCTTCAACAAGGGGATGTTCGAGTGGCTGCGCAAGGCGCCATGGGGCAATCCGGTGTTCTCGGGCATGTTCATCTCGCTGATCGGGTTCGGCTTCCTGGGCGGCATCTCCGGCGTGATGATGGGAACCGAGCAGCTCAACATGCTGATCCACAACACCATCTATGTGCCGGGCCACTTCCACGCCACCGTGGTGGTGGGCACCACGCTGTCGTTCATGGCGCTGACCTACTTCCTGATCCCCGTGTTGTTCCGCCGCGAGATGATCGTGCCGGGCCTGGCCAAGCTGCAACCTTATCTGTTTGGCCTGTCGATGTATTTCTTCTGCCTCGTGATGATGGGGGCCGGAACGCTGGGCGTGTCGCGCCGGCATTGGGATATGGCACTGACCGGCGCCGCCCTGGGCTACGAATGGCCGGGGGCCGCCTACCTCATGATGGCGCTGGTGGGCGTGGCGGGCATCGCAGCCATCGCGGGCGGCGGGCTCTACATCTACATCACGGTGGGTTCGCTGCTGTGGGGCAGGAAGCTCGATACCGGCAAGGTGAGCCCGTCGTTCACCCCGATCCCCCGCACCGCGCCGAGCGGTGTGGTACAGACCTACGGTTCGGCCGGGTTCGCGGCGCCAGGGACCTTCATGCTGGCGATGCTGTTCCTCGTGGCCTTCGTGCTGTATTACTTCATCAACTGGAAGTACCTGGGCCAACTGTGGGGCTTGAGCTGAAATGAAAGCCCACGCCCGCGACGTGCTGTCCCTCTTCAAGCTGCGCATTGGCATGCTGATCATGGTGACGGCGCTGGTGGGCCTGGCGGTGACGCCGGGCGCATCGCTCGGCGCTGTCCAGGTGCTGGTGCTGGCGCTGTCGGTGCTGGTGGCGTCCGCCAGCGCGGGCGCTTTCAACCAGTATGTCGAACACGACAGCGACCGGCTGATGGCGCGTACCCGGGGGCGCGCCTTCGTTACCGGCGCGCTGCCGCACCATCCGGGCTGGCTGGTGCTCATCGGCGTCATGCTGGCCGGCTCCGTCGCGGCGGCCTGGTACTCGCTCAACGCCATGGCGGCGATGTACGTGTTCCTCGGTGCCTTCTTCTATGCCGTTGTGTACACCGTCTGGCTCAAGCAGCGTACTGCGTGGAACATCGTGGTCGGCGGACTCGCCGGCAGCTTCGCGGTATTGGCGGGCGCCGCCGCGGCGGACCCGACGCCAGGGCCCCTGCCGCTGCTGCTTGCACTCGTGCTGTTCCTCTGGACGCCGCCGCACTTCTGGAGCCTGGCGATCGCCAACCGCGCGGACTATGCCGCGGCGGGCGTCCCCATGTTGCCGGTGGTGGTGGGCCCCGAGCGCGCCGCGTGGATCGTGTTCTACAGCACGGCCGCGCTGGTGGTGGCATCGCTGCTGCCGCTCGCGTTTGGCGCCGGGCCGGTCTATGCGCTGGGCGCAGCCGGCGGGGGCATGCACTTCCTGCGCAAGTCGTGGCAACTGGCACGGCGCCCAGACCGCAAGAGCGCGATGGGCTCTTTTTTCGCGTCCCTCATCCAGTTGAGCGCGTTGCTGGTCGCGGCCACCGTCGACGGCCTGTTGCGTTGAAGGAGCGGGAGCAGTTCTCAATGCGCTTCCCGCTCGTGCCCGCTTCCATCGCCAAGGCGGCGGCCCTCCTGGGGGTCGCCCTGGCGCTCTTGCCGCCCCTGCAGGCGCAGGAGGCGACACAGCGCCCCGGGCTCGAGGCGAAGTCGGCATACGCGGTGAGCCAGCAGGCCATCGGCAGGACGATCGGCGACTACACATTGACGGACCGCGAGGGGCGGCCGGTGCGGATCGCCAGCTTTCGCGGCAAGCCATTGCTGGTGAGTTTCATCTACACCGGCTGCTTCGAGGTCTGTCCGACGACCACGCGCGCGCTGAACGACACCGTTCGCGCTCTGCAGGGCCGCTTCGGCATCAACCAGTTCAACGTGATCAGCGTCGGTTTCAACCAGCCCGCCGATTCGCCCCAGGCGATGAAAGCCTTCGCGGCGCAGCACCGCATCAGCCAGCCGAACTGGGATTTCCTCAGCCCGCCGCCCGCGGTGGTGCGCCCGCTGACGCGCGATTTCGGGTTCGTCTATCAGGCAACGCCCGCGGGGTTCGACCATGTGCTGCAGGTGTCGCTGGTGGACGGCGAAGGCCGCATCATGCGCCAGGTGTATGGCGATCGCCCGGCCGCCGATGCACTCGGGGAGCCGATGAAGCAACTGCTGGTGGGAGCGCCGCTGCCCGAGGCCACGGCGATCGAAACCATCGTCGACCAGATCCGCCTGCTGTGCACGGTGTACGACCCGAAGACAGGCACCTACCGGGTTGACTACAGCCTTGCGATCGAAGCGGCCGGCGGCCTGACTTTCATCATCGCGGTTGCGCTGTACATGTTCAACGAGTGGCGCTCACGGCGGCGCGCGCGCCGCAGCCGGCGCCCGGCCTGAACGGATCGCGATGCAGTACGCACTCCCGGGCCGGCAAGGCATCCAGCAGCTGTACCAGGGACTGGAGCACGCGTTCGACCGGGTGTTCGGCGGCAGGCTCAACCCGCTCAAGCACCTCGGGTCCGTGGCCTTCCTGCTGTTCTGGCTGTTGGCGCTCAGCGGCGCGGTGCTGTACATCATGCTCGACACGTCGGCCGGCGGCGCATACCTGTCGATCGAAGAGTTCTCACGCGACACCGCGAGCCCCGGCAGCATCCTGCGTGGCCTGCACCGCTACTCGGCGGACGGTTTCGTCGCCATCGCCCTTGCGCACCTCGCGCGCGAATGGCTGCTCGGGCGCTTCAATGGATTTCGCCGCTTCTCGTGGCTCACCGGCGTCCCGCTGCTGCCGCTGGCGTTCGTCTGCGCCATCGGCGGTTTCTGGCTGAACTGGGACCGGCTCGGCCAGTATTCTGCTGTCGCCACCGCCGAATGGCTGGACGCGCTGCCCTTTCTCGCGTCGCCGCTCGCACGCAACTTCCTGGGCGGCGCCGTGAGCGACCGGCTGTTTTCGCTCTTCGTCTTCGTGCACATCGGAGTTCCATTGTTGCTGGTGTTCGGGTTGTGGTTCCACATCCAGCGCATTGCCCGCGCGGAAGTGTTTCCGCCGCGCGCGCTGGGCATGGGCACAGCGGTGATGCTGCTGGCGATGGCGCTTGCACTGCCGGTACGCAGCCAGGGGCCCGCCGACCTGGGTGTGGTGCCCGGCCCGCTGGCGCTGGACTGGTGGCTGCTGTTCATCCATCCGCTCACGGCGGCGACGTCGGCCGGATTCGTATGGACGCTTGTGCTCGGCTCCATCGCCGGCCTGTTCGCGCTGCCCTTCATGCGGCCGCGTGTGCCATTGGCCGTCGCGCGGGTGAATCCCGTCCACTGCAACGGCTGCCGCCGCTGCGAGGACGATTGCCCCTATGGTGCCATCGCGATGGTCCCGCACCCGAGTGGCCGACGCGGCGTGCAACTGGCACGCGTGGATGCGGACCTCTGCGCGAGTTGCGGCATCTGCGTGGGCTCATGCCCATCATCGACACCGTTTCGAAGCACCGAGCGGCTGGAGACCGGCATCGACATGCCGCAGTGGCCCATCGATGCGCTGCGGCGCCGGCTCGGGAAGCAACTCGCCGCCGCGCATGGCGCTCCCTGCTTCGTTGTCTTCGGCTGCGACCACGGCGCGCGCATCGAGGCACTGGCTTCAGGCGACACGTTGACGTTCAGCCTGGCCTGCGCGGGGATGCTGCCGCCTTCTTTCGTGGAGTACGCGTTGCGCGCCGGGGCGGATGGAGTCGTCGTTGCCACCTGCCGCGAAGGCGGGTGCGAGTTTCGCCTGGGCGGGCGCTGGACGGCACAGCGCCTGGGCGGCGAGCGCGAGCCGCACCTGCGCCACGCGGTGCCGGCGGATCGCTGGACTCTCGTCGGCGCGGATGCCGGTGAAGAGCAGGCGGTGCGTGCCGCGCTCTACCGCCTTCGCCGCCTCGCCCGCCACGACACCCCGCCGCAGCGGCAGGAGGCCATCGCATGAACAAGGCCTTGAACTGGACGGGCCAGGCCATGCTCTACGCCGTCTTCGCGCTGGTGATCGGGGTGTTTTCTGGATGGCCGCCTTACCGCGCCCTGCCTGCCGACCAGGCAATGATCAAGGTCAGCTTCATCCATCACGGGCAACGTGTCGCCGATTGCCGCCCCTTCACCGCCGAGGAGCTCTCGAAGCTCGCGCCCAACATGCGCACGCCCATGAAGTGCGGGCGCGAACGCTCGCCGGTGACGATTGAGGTGGATCTGGACGGCGTCACTATCTACCGCCAGATCGCCGCGCCGTCGGGCCTCTCGC
Source organism: Ramlibacter sp. (assembly GCA_029237735.1). Taxonomy (GTDB): domain Bacteria; phylum Pseudomonadota; class Gammaproteobacteria; order Burkholderiales; family Burkholderiaceae_C; genus Ramlibacter. The sequence goes on from JAQZBU010000096.1 coordinate 7,859, forward strand.
GCGACGGCGCGTCGTCCGTTTACCACCGGCTGCAACTTCCGGCCGGCGAGCACCGCATCGCCGTGCGCCTGAAGGACAGCGCGGCGCCGGGACCGTTCAACCACACGCGCGATGCGACGGTGACGCTTCGCCCGGCACAGATCCTCGTCATCGATTTTGACGCGGAAAAAGGAGGGATCACCCTGTCATGAGTACTGCCCCCACCCTTCCCTTGTCGCCGCGCGCGGTGCCGGCCCCAGCCCAATCGGGCGCCGAATACCGGCTTTCGGTGCCGCACGATGCACGCGTGGAAGTGGCCCGCGGTTGGCTGTGGCTCGGCATGGCCGCGCTGATCGGCTCGGGGCTCTTCTCCATCCTGCTCGTGCTTTCGCGCACGCCGGGCCTGAACCGCCTGTTGCCTGTCGCCGACTTTTTCCACGTGGCGCTGGTGGTGCACGTGGACTTGTCGGTGCTGGTCTGGTTCATGGCGCTGGCCGGCATGCTATGGAGCCTGAATTGCTCGGCGCGCTTCATGGCCTGGGGCCGGCTCGCGCTGGGTCTCGCGAGCGCGGGAACGGCCGCGATGGCGTTGTCCGCCTTCACCGGCGGCGGCGAACCCATCATGGCCAACTACATCCCCGTGCTCACCGCGCCGATGTTCATGGCGGGCCTGCTGCTGTTCGCCGCCGGTGTCGGCCTGCTGGTGCTGCTGAGCCTCATCAACGCGCCCAGGCTTGGGCCCGGTTTCGACGGCGCGGGCGCCTTGCGTTTCGGCCTCAACGCCGCGGCGGTGGCGACAGCCGTCGCGCTGCTGGCCTTCGGCTGGTCGTACGCCGTGCTGCCCTCGTCGCTTAGCGGCAAGGCGTATTACGAGATCCTCTTCTGGGGCGGGGGCCACGCCCTGCAATTCACATGGACACTGCTCATGCTGGTAGCCTGGCTTTGGCTGGCGGGCGATTGCGGCGCCCGCATTCCGCTCAGCCCGCGCGTCACTGTGCTGATGTTCGCCCTGGCGCTGGCAAGCGTCTTCATCACGCCCTATGCGTACCTGGCCTACGACATCGCCTCCGTCGAACACCGCTCGCTCCTGACCTGGGCCATGCGCCTGGGCGGCGGCGTGGCGATCGTGCCGATCGCGCTGGCCGTGGTGTTCTCGCTGGCCAACGCACCGCGCGCCCATGCCGCCACCCGGCCGCTGCGCGCTGCGCTGCTGTCCTCGGTGGCGCTGTTCGCCGCCGGCGGGCTGATCGGCATCTTCATCAACGGTAGCAATGTGCGCATCCCGGCGCACTATCACGGCTGCATCGTGGGCGTCACGCTGGCGCTGATGGGCCTGGTCTACAAGCTGCTGCCTGCCCTCGGCTACCGTGCGCCTGAGGGGCGGCTCGCGACCACGCAGCCATGGCTGTATGCGGCGGGGCAGCTGATGCACATCCTCGGCCTGGTGTGGTCGGGCGGCTACGGCGTGCAGCGCAAGGTTGCGGGTGCGGAGCAGGTGCTGCGCACGACTTCGGAGATCGCCGGCATGGGCCTGATGGGGCTGGGCGGGGCGATCGCGATCGTCGGGGGGCTGCTGTTCATCGTGGTGGTGGTGCGGGCCGTGCGTGCGTCCGGCATACCGGCGCTGGCGCGGGCAGCGCCGCAATGAAAGGCCTGCAGTCGCTACTGCAATGGCTTTTCATGCGGGTGGAAGGCGTATTCAATGCCGCCTTCGGCGACCGGCTCAACCCGCTGTACCACCTGGGCGCGATCAGCTTCTTCCTGTTCTGGGTAGTGGGCGTGAGCGGCCTTTACCTCTACGCCTTCTTCGAGACGGGGGTCGCCGAGGCGTATTCGTCCGTGCAGGCACTGACACACGGCCAGTGGTTCGCCGGCGGCATCATGCGCAGCGTCCACCGATACGCATCGGATGCGATGGTGATCACCATGCTGATCCACATGGTGCGGCACTTCGCGTTCGACCGCTTCCGCGGCTTCCGCTGGTTCTCGTGGATCACGGGTGTCGCGCTGATCTGGCTGGTGTACACGTCCGGCATCAACGGCTACATGCTGCCTTGGGACAAGCTGGCGCAGTTCGTGATCGTCGCAAGCTTCGAGTGGGTGGACTGGCTGCCCACCTTCGGCGGCACGCTGATGCGCAATTTCATCCACCCGGGCAGCGTCGGTGACCGCTTCTTCTCGCTGCTCTCGTTCGTGCACATCGGCCTGCCGCTGCTGGTGCTGCTGCTGATGTGGGTGCACGTGCAACGCGTGCCCAAGGCACGGACGACACCGCCGCGCCCCATCGTGTGGAGCCTGGTGGGGACGTTGCTCGCGCTGTCCCTGGTGCAACCGGTGCTGAGCCAAGGCGGCGCGGCCGACCTCGGCGTGGCGGCGCAAGACCTGAAGCTCGACTGGTTCTACCTTGCGCTGCTGCCGCTCGTCAACGACTGGCCGCTGGGCCGTGTCTGGGCGCTGGCGGCCGGAGGAACCGCCTTGCTGCTGCTGGTGCCCCTGTGGCCGCCGCGCTTCGCGCGCCACAAGAAGGCAGAACAACACATGGTGGTCCATGGTGCTAACGGATTCCAGGCACAGGTTCTGGCGCGCGAAGGCGAAACGCTGCTGGAAGCCGGCCTGCGCGCCGGCCTGGCCCTGCCGTACGAGTGCCGCAATGGTGCCTGCGCCGTGTGCATCTGCAGCGTCGAACAGGGCTCGGTGAGCCACCGGCCTTACCAGCAACGCGCCCTGCCCGATGCGCTGAAGGCACAGGGCAAGGCGCTGATGTGCTGCGCGGTTCCGAACGGTGACGTCGTGATCGACGTGGAGGGCCTCGAGGCCGCGACCACCACGCAGCAACTGCACATCGGCCGCGTCGTGGCGCTCGAGCGGCTGTCCGAAGACGTGATGCGCGTGCGCCTCGCCTTGCCGGAGGAAGGGCCGCTCGCGTTCACCGCCGGCCAGTACATCAACATCGTCCTCGAGGACGGCGCGCGGCGTGCATTCTCCTTTGCCAACCCGCCCCACCAGAACGACGTGATCGAATTGCACGTGCGGCGCATTCCCGGCGGTCGCTTCACCGGCCATGTATTCGATGGCATGCGTTTGGGCGACACGGTGCGCTTCGAAGGACCGCTCGGCAGCTTCGTCCTGCAGGACGGCGATCGCCCCATCCTCTTCGTTGCGGGCGCAACGGGATTCGCGCCGGTCAAAAGCATCATCGAGGACGCGTTCCACCGCGGCATCCACAGGCCGATGCGCCTCTACTGGGGCGTGCGCCGCCGGCAGGACCTTTACATGCTCGACCTCGCCGAACGCTGGCAGCGGGATCACCCGCAGTTCACGGTGGTGCCGGTGCTGTCGGAACCGCGGCTGGAGGACGACTGGCACGGGCGCACCGGGCTCGTGCACGAAGCGATGCTCGCGGATGCAGACAACCTGTCCGGCCAGGAGGTGTATGTCTGCGGATCGGTGAAGATGGTCGAGGCCGCGGTCCCGGCCTTCATGGACCATGGCCTGGCCGACGGCGCCTGCTACACCGACGCCTTCCTGCCGTCGCCGTCGGTGACGTGAGCATCCAGGGCACCACACTCAGCGACCGATGGCCTGGGCGCCGTTGACCTTGGCCGCACGCTTGTCGAACGTCCATAGGGGCAACTCGCCTGCCTGCGCCGCCAACGCAACATGCAGGCAGTCGGCGAAGTCGGCTGAACCGTCGCGGTACAACTGGAGTGCAACCTCCAAGGCGCGCTCCGATTCAAGGGTCAATTCGGCGGTTGAGAATAGACTCGCCAGGACGTGCATGACCTCGTCCTTGCCATACGCGAAACTGGAGCGCAGCACCCACTCGAGTTCAAGGGTCACAGTGACAGGTACGAACAGCGTCTGCCCCTGACTGACGCACTCTTCGATGAGCCGCCTGGCCGCGGCAAGCTGAGCGTTGTCATCGCGAACGAGATAACGGACCAGAGCATTGGTGTCAAGCGCAGGCATCAGCGCCAGGGATTCATATTTTCGATGGAGACACGCTTGCCCTTGGGGGCCTTCAGCATTCCCGCCAACTCCAGGATGGACTTGGTCTTGGCGCGAACGATGATCGTGCCATCTGGCATGACCGACCAGACCAGCCGCGTGCCCGGCTCGGCATGAACAAAGGCCCGCACGTCCGCAGGCACAGTCGTTTGGCCCTTGGCAGTGATCGTGGATTCAGTCACAGGTGACTCCTTACAATTGTTGTAATTGTAATGCAAAGCAGCAGGTCCCGCTTATCCCGCCCCTCACAACCCCAGAGTCTTGAAAATCCCGTCCATGCGCGCCTGCACGGCCGCGTCCATTGCCATCGGCCGCCCCCACTCGCGCTGGGTTTCGCCCGGCCACTTGTTGGTGGCGTCCAGGCCCATCTTGCTGCCCAGGCCACTGACGGGTGATGCGAAATCGAGGTAGTCGATGGGCGTGTTCTCGATCATCATGGTGTCGCGTGCCGGGTCCATGCGTGTGGTCATCGCCCAGATCACCTCACGCCAGTCGCGCACGTTCACGTCATCGTCCACGACGATGATGAACTTGGTGTACATGAACTGCCGCAGATGGCTCCACACGCCCATCATCACGCGCCGCGCGTGGCCCGGATAGGCCTTGCGGATGGACACCACGGCCATGCGGTAGCTGCAGCCTTCGGGCGGCAGGTGGAAGTCGGTGATCTCCGGGAACTGCCGCTGCAGCAGCGGGACGAACAGCTCGTTCATCGCCATGCCCAGCACGGCCGGCTCGTCCGGCGGTTTGCCGGTGTAGGTGGAGTGGTAGATCGGCTCGCGCCGCATCGTCATGCGGTCGATCGTGAACACCGGGAACCACGCCTGCTCGTTGTAGTAGCCAGTGTGGTCGCCGTACGGGCCTTCCAGGGCGTGCTCGAAGCCGCTCGGATGGTTCGCATCCGGCTGGATGTGCCCTTCCAGCACGATCTCCGCCGTGGCCGGCACATGCAGCTGGCTGCCCAGGGAGCGCACGATGTCCGTGCGGCCTCCGCGCAGCAAACCCGCGAACTGGTATTCCGACAACGAATCGGGCACCGGCGTCACCGCGCCCAGCAACGTGGCCGGGTCCGCTCCCAGCGCCACGGCCACGGGATACGGCTCGCCGGGGTTCTTGATGCCGTGATCGCGAAAATCCTGAGCGCCCCCGCGGTGCGCCAACCAGCGCATGATGACCTTGTTGGGCGCGATCACCTGCTGACGATAGATTCCCAGGTTCTGGCGCGCTTTGTTCGGGCCCTTCGTGATGACGAGGCCCCACGTGATGAGCGGGGCGGCGTCGCCCGGCCAGCAATGTTGCACGGGCAGCTTGGCGAGATCGACGTCCTTGCCTTCCCACACGATCTCCTGGCACGGCGCGGAGCCCACTTCGCGCGGCGCCATGTGCCACAGCGTCTTGAGCAACCCGCCCAGGCCCATCATGTCCTTGAAGCCCTTGGGCGCCTCGGGTTCCTTTAGCGCCGCGAGCGCTTCACCGAATGGCCGCAGCTTGCGAAGATCGTCCACGCCCATGGCGCGCGCGACCCGCTCGGGCGTGCCGAACAGGTTGCCCAGCACCGGCATGGTGTGGCCAGTTGGGTTCTCGAACAGCAGTGCCGGACCGCCGGATCGAAGCACCCTGTCGCACAGCGCTGTCATCTCCAGGTGCGGAGAAACGGGTTGCGGCACGCGCTTCAAGTCGCCCGCTTGTTCCAGCTGGGCGATAAAGTCGCGAAGATCCCGATATGCCATGGCGGATTACACGCTCATACGAAAGAGCCAATGCCTTGCCAAGGGCCGGGGATGGCGGGTGGCCGACGCAGTGAGGTCAAGGAGGAGCCGCCCTCCCGGCGGCGGGGGACACGAACGGAGTTGGCCACCCGCCGTCCACGGCCCGCCGCCAACACACTGCACTTGTGGCGAAACGTTACTCACCTGCCCTCCCCGCCTTCCCACCGCAGCGACAGGCTGTGCTGCACATCCAGCAGATCCAGCACGCGGGCCAGGCTGCTGTCGACGATGTTGGCGACAGTGCGCGGGCGAGTGTAGAAGGCAGGCAGCGGCGGGCAGACGATCGCGCCCATTTCCGTCACGCTCACCATGTTGCGCAGGTGCGCCAGGTTGAAAGGCGATTCGCGCACCATCAGGACGAGGCGGCGGCGCTCCTTCAACATCACGTCGGCGCTGCGTGTGATGAGGTTGTCGCCCAGGCCGTGGGCCACGGCGGCGAGCGTACGCATCGAGCATGGCGCGATCACCATGCCGCTGCAGCGGAAGGAGCCGCTTGCGATGCTCGCGCCGACGTCGCGCACGTCATGCACGCGGTGGGCCAGCGCTTCGACGGCCGCGCGGCTCAGCTCCTGCTCATGCTCGACGTTGCGCCAGCCGGCCTCCGACACGACCAGGTGTGTCTCGATGCCCGGCGTTTCGCGCAGCACTTCGAGCAGGCGGGCGCCATAGATGGCGCCGCTGGCACCGGAGATCGCGACAACAATCCTGCGTGGATCGCTCATTCGTCATGCCTCGGATGACGCGGCCCGACGCCGGGGCGCTGCAGCGGCGGCACAACGGACGCGAGCGCAGAGAGCACGCGGCGGGGCGCCCACTGCTTGGGGTCGAACGGAGGCAGTTCCAGCGCGTCGAGCGAGTTCTTCACCACCAGGCCCAGCTCGGTGTCGCCTTCCATGACCAGCCTGCGGCTGAAAAAGAGCGTGTCCGGGTCCTCGCGGCGCTGCGCTAGCAGCAGGAAGTCGTAGGCGATGGCGCTGATCGTGAGGTCGGCCGGCGCGCCGCCTGCGCAGGCGCTGAACCCTTGCCCTTCCCAGCTGAAATCGAAGGTGAGACGAGCGTCGCGCACATGGATGCGCATCTTCTTATGCAGCAAGAGTTCGCGCACGTCGTCGGGCAGGCGCGACGCCAGGCCGACGTTCAGCACGGTGGAGAGCAATACGGAGCCGGGATACGCCGGCAGTCGCGCCAGCAAGGCGCCCAAGGGCCCCGGCACGGCGCGTGTGGGAGGTGCGTTCATGAGAGTCAGCCTTCGGCCCTCAGGCCACGTAGAAGAGAAGGGCAAAGAAATGGCATGCGCTGCCTCCGAGCACGAGCAGGTGCCAGATGCCGTGGCCGTGGCGCAGCTTCGCGTCCAAGGCGTAGAAGACGATGCCCACGGTGTAGAGCAAGCCGCCGGCGGCGAGCCAGGCGAATCCCGCGGGCTTGAGCGCGAGCCACAGCGGCGAGATTGCCACCAGCGCCAACCAGCCCATGACGATGTAGATCACGACCGACAGCACGCGCGCTCCTTTCGCGATCCAGATCTCCTGCACGATGCCGAGGACGGCCAGCGTCCACACCGCGCCCAGCAGCGACCAGCCCCAGGCGCCGCGCAACGACACCAGCGCGAACGGCGTGTAGCTGCCCGCGATCAGCAGGTAGATCATGCAGTGGTCGATCTTGCGCAGCACGTGCTT
>JAQZBU010000219.1 GCA_029237735.1 Ramlibacter sp.
GGCATGGCAAAGCAACTGTTCGCCAGCTGCATCACGCCCAGCCTGGAGCAGTTCCTGGAGATGGAGTTGCTGGTGGGGCCACAGCTCACCCAGACGAGCGACCACGCCGAAGGCACGGCTGCGTTCAAGGAAAAGCGCAAGCCGGTGTTCACCGGCCGCTGACGCTCACAAGGTGCTGGTGGCCCCGAGGATTACGGTACTCTGGGCCGACAGCACGCCGCCGTTGCCGTGGGCGATGGCTGTTTCGCAGCCTGGCACTTGGCGCTCGCCGCACTCGCCGCGAACCTGGCGAACCGCTTCCATCAGCACGAAGAGGCCATACATGCCGGGGTGGCAATACGACAAGCCGCCGCCGTTGGTGTTGACCGGCAGTTTGCCGCCGGGCGCGATCGCGCCGTCCATCACGAAGCGCCCGCCCTCGCCCTTGGGGCAGAAGCCCAGGTCTTCCAGGAACAGCAGCGTCGTGATGGTGAATGCGTCGTACACCTGCACCACATCAATGTCCTTCGGCGTCAGGCCGGCCATGGCATAGGCCTGCGCGCCGGATTCGCGCGCTGCCGTGGCGGTGAGGTCGGCCATGTTGCTGATCGTGAGGTGGCTGATCGACTCACCCGTGCCCAGCACATAGGCCGGGGGCTTGCGCAGCGTCTTGGCCCGCGCGGCGGATGTCATCACCAGCGCACCGCCGCCGTCCGTGACCAGGCAGCAGTCGCGCACCGTCAGCGGATGGCTCACCATGCGCGAGCCGAGCACCTCGGCCGCGGTCAGCGGGGTCTTCTCCCACGCCTTGGGGTTCATGAGCGCCCACTGACGGGCGGCGACGGCGATCTCGGCCAGCTGCTCGCGCGTGGTGCCGTACTGGTGAAAGTGGCGCGACGCCGCCAGCGCATAGGCGCTCGCCGGCAGCACTGGGCGGAACGGGGTCTCGTAGGGGTTGTATTCGCGGGGGCCCACGTTCTTGCGGCCGGCGCTGCGCTGGGTGCTGCCGTAGGCAATGACCGCGACTTCGCACAAGCCTGCCTCGATCGCTGCCTGCGCATGCGCCACATGCGTCATGAACGAGGAGCCGCCCTGCATCGTGCTGTCGTGGTACCTCGGCTTGACGCCCAGGTACTCGCACAGCGCCACGGTGGGCATTCGACTCTGGCCCGCGGCCGCGAACACGCCGTCCACGTCGGAAAGCGACAGCCCGCAATCCTCCAGTGCGCCCGCGACACCCTGCGCCATCAGGTCGATGACGCTCATGCCGGCCGCGACTTCGCCGAGATCGGATTCCGCGACCCCGACGATCGCCGCCGCGCCGCGCGTGAGGCCGGCGCTCATGCGGCCTCCACCGGGTCGAACACGGGATACGGGCCCTCGTCCCCCTCGGCGGGGTAGATGCGCACCTTCACTCGCATGCCGATGCGCACCTTGTCCGGCGCGATGCCCTCCACGCGGCTCATGAGTCGGAAGCCCTCGTCCATGTCGACCAGCACCACGTTGTAGGCGCTCTCGCCCTTGGGCGTGATGTATGTGGTGGCGTAGACCGTGCCGTGGCCGGCGCTGGCCTTCCAGGTGAGCGTGCCCGAGAATCCGTTCGGCGCCGTGACGCGCGGGAAGAACACCGCACGGCCGTTTTCGTCGGCCTGGTAGCCCAGCTGGCCGCGCGACAGATGTTCGCGGTATTGCTCGACGGGGGAGTTTGTCAGTCGGCCGGTCATGTTCAATCGTCCTTGCGTTTCGCGATCAGTGCGTCCACCGCGATGATGCGTTCGCCCGCGCAGATGAGCGGGTTCACGTCGAGTTCCGAGATGCGACCGCGCTGGTCGGCCGCGAACTCGGACACGCGCGCGATGATTTCGGCGAGCTTGTCGAGATTGACCGGCTCCGAGCCGCGGAAGCCCTGCAGCGCGCGCTGGGCTTTCAGCTCCGACAGCATCCGGCGTGCCTCGCGCGCATCCACCGGTGCGAGCCGCACGGACGTGTCTTTCAGTAATTCCACGAAGACGCCGCCGAGGCCGACGACGATCATCGGGCCGAATTGCGGGTCCACGCGCGCGCCCACCATGATCTCCGTGCCCTGCGGCACCATCCGCTGTACCAGCACCCCGGTGATCCGCGGGGCAGGCGTCACGGCCCGGGCATTGCGCATCACCTGCTCGCAGGCGGATCGGACTTCCGCTTCGCTGCGCAGGTTGAGCCGGATCACGCCGGCTTCCGTCTTGTGGGGGATGTCGGGCGACTCCACCTTCAGCACCACGGGCATGCCGCAGGACACGGCCGCCGCTGCTGCTTCGTCCGCGCTTTGGGTCAGCATGTCGCGCACCACGGGAACGCCGTAGAGCGCGAGCACTTCCTTGCCTTCGCGCTCGGTCAGCGTCGCGTTCGGCGAGGCGTCGATGAGGGCAGCCGCCTTGTCGCGGGCTTGCGCGGCGCTGACGCGGCCATGCACGTGCTGGCTTTCACGCAGCCAGTCCGCATGGCGATGCCATTGGGCCAGCGCGGCCATGCAGTGCTTCATGGAGCGGAACAGCGCCACGTTCTCGTTCTGTTCGGTCTCGATCGCCCCGGGGCCCTCCAGGTGTTGCGTGAGCCAGACGGCGCAGGCGATCTTGCCGTGGTGCGCAGCGGCCCGGCCCATGATCTCGATGCGCGCCGTGGCCGGCGCGTAGGCGTAGGTGTGCGGCACGACGAGTGCGCCGTACTGCGGGTCCGCCATCAGCGCCTCGAAGCATTCGTTCAGGTGCTGGGGCGTCGAGAGAACCTGCGCGGTCATGTCGCAGGGATTGCCTGGCGCGCCGTATTCCGGAATCAATCGCTCCAGCACGGCCATGGTTTCGGGCTCGGGATGCGGCAGCTCGATGCCGCTCTCCTCGGCCCGGTCCGCCAGCATGATGCAGGCGCCGCCGGAGACGGCTGCCACCGCAACGCCGCGCGCCTTGGGTTGCGGCGCCTTGGCGAAGAACGAGCAGGTGTCCAGCAGCGCCTCGACTTCGTCCACCATGATCACGCCCGCGCGTTCGAACGCCGCCCGGTACGCAGCCTGCGAGCCGGCGACGGAGCCGGTGTGCGACACGGCAGCCTGCGCACCGCGCTCGCTGGTGCCCAGCTTGTGGACCACGAGCGGTTTGCCGGCTTCGTGGCACAGCGCGGCAGCCTGCAGGAATCGTTCAGGATCGGCCATGCCTTCGAAAAGGCAGGCAATCGCCTTGCAGCCCGGGTCGGTGGCGAGGTAGGCGACCTGGTCGGCCACGTCGATGTCGCTCGCGTTGCCGCAGGTGAGCATGTGGCTGAGGGAAAGGCCGTGTTCCAGCGCCTGCGCCAGCGCGGCACCGACGGCGCCGGACTGGCTCACCAGGCCGATTGCGCCGGCGCGCGGGGCGCCCTTGAACGACGCGCTGCCGAAGGTGCCGACCAGGCCCAGCCCATAGTTCATGAACCCGACGCAGTTCGGCCCCAGCACGCGCATGCCCGCGGCACGCGCGATGTCCAGCAGCCGCTGCTGGGAGGCCACCCGCTCGGCCATGCCGGTCTCGGCATAGCCGGAGGAGAACAGCACCACACCGCCCACGCCGCGCCCGGCGCACTCCTGGACGATCGCTTCCACGGCGTCGCGTGGCACCGCGATGAACACGCAGTCGGGCGTTTCAGGCAGCGCGGCGATCGAGGGATAGCACGGCTTGTCGCCGATGCGGTCGTACTTGGCATTGACCATGTATACCGGGCCGGCAAAGCGGCCAGGACCGGCGACATTGGCATAGGTGATCGAGCCGAACGAGTTCGGGTTGGTCGAAACGCCGACGACGGCGATGCAGCGCGGCGAGAACACGCGCGCCAGCTCGTCGGGCCGGTACAGGGGGCGAGAGTTGGTCATGGTCGAACAGTGTCGCGTTAAATGGATTTTGCGAGGCGAGCTGAAACGGATGAGTCCCAAACGTTCCATCAGATGGAAGATGATCCATTATGACGTTGCCCTTGAGGGACGTCAACTTTCAATTCCATTTGACGAACCAAGTTCCACGTGCAAGAATTCGCCCGTATGGACATCGATCTTTCGCCTGAACAGCTCGCGTTCCGCGCCGACGTGCGCCGGTTCATCGCCGAGCGCCTGCCCGCCGAAGTGCGCGAGCG
>JAQZBU010000097.1 GCA_029237735.1 Ramlibacter sp.
CGGCGCTTCGCCGAGCGCGTCGGCGACGAAAAGGCTGCCGATGCCGATCAACTCACCGCGCTGGTTGAACAGCGGCGCGCCGCTGTGATTGGGAATGGGCGGACTGGTGAAGAGGGCGGCCTCGATGTGATATTCCCAGTACCCCGAGAAAGGACGCTTGCTCACCAGCCCCGTCGTCATGACATCGCCTTCGCCGCTTGCCACCATCAGGGCCTGGCCTGGGCTGACGTCGCTATGGCTGCCGAGTGGAACCGGATTGATGCCGCGCAGCGGCAGTAAGGGCTTGACCAGGCCGAAGCCGGTAGCCAAGTCATATGCCACGGCGCGGGCGGGCACGGTGCGATTCTCCTGCGTAACCACCTGGATCGTGTCGGCCTCGAGCATGAGATAGCCGATGGTGAGGATCAGGCCGTCGGGCCCTATGACTACGCCCGATCCGGCGCGCTTGCGGCCGAGGGTGTCGGCGGAACGGGCACCTTCGGCAGCTGTCACCTGCACGCCGACCACCGCGGCGTTCGCACGCGTGAGCGCCTCGATCATGGCTTGAGCGCTGGGGGGCTGCGGCGTCGCGGCAAGGGCGAATCCGAATGCGCCCACGATGAGGATGAGCGCGCGCCTCATTGAGGCCGCGATGAATGAGGGACGGGCACGCATGTCGACTCCTTGTCGCAAGGCGAAGATGCCACACGATAAGAATGCACCGGAATCGCCCGGCTTACAAGGTGCCTCGCAGGCAGCGCGCTTGCGCGCTCAGGGCAGGCGGCCGCGCTGCCTCAGCAGGGTGATGATGCGCTCCACGGCTTCATCCGGAGCCAGCGTGTCGGTGGGCAGCCGCAGTTCCGGCACCTCCGGCACCTCGTAGCGCGAATCGATGCCCGTGAAGTTCTTGAGTTCTCCGCGCCGCGCCTTCTTGTAGAGTCCCTTCACGTCGCGCTCCTCGGCCAAGGCGAGCGGCACGTCCACATGGATTTCGAGGAATTCGCCCTCTTCCATCAGTGAACGCGCCATCCGCCGCTCGGCCTGGAACGGGGAGATGAACGCGGTCAACACGATCAGCCCCGCATCGACCATCAGCTTGGCCACCTCGGCCACGCGCCGGATATTCTCGACACGGTCCGTGTCGGTGAAACCCAGGTCCTTGTTCAGCCCGTGCCGCACGTTGTCACCGTCGAGCAGGTAGGTGCGGTGCCCCATCGCATACAGCTTCTTTTCCAGCAGGTTGGCGATGGTGGATTTGCCGGAGCCCGACAGGCCGGTGAACCAGACCACGCACGACTTCTGGCGATTGAGCTCGTTGCGAGCGGCCTTGGTCACATCCACGTGCTGCACGTGGATGTTCTGGCTGCGGCGCAGCGCGAAGTGGATCAGGCCGGCGGCGACGGTCGAGTTGCTCAGGCGATCGACCAGGATGTAGCCGCCGGTGTCGCGGTTTTCCGCGTACGGATCGAAGCCGATCGGCCGGTCCAGGTTGAGCGTGCACACGCCAATCGCGTTCAGCGACAGCGTCTTGGCCGCCACGTGTTCCAGCGTGTTGACGTTCACCTGGTACTTGATGTCCATGACCGATGCAGTCACCGTCTGGGCGCCCATCTTCAACAGGAAATTGCGCCCTGGCAGCAAGGGCTCATCGTGCATCCACACGATCGTCGTCTCGAACTGATCGGCGACGCCCGCGGGTGCGTCGGCCTGCGACAGCAGGTCGCCGCGCGAGATGTCCACTTCATCGGTTAGCGTCAGCGTCACCGATTGGCCGGCGACCGCTTCCGGCAAGTCGCCGTCAAAGGTAACGATGCGCGAAACCGTGCTTTCCTTACCGGACGGCTGGACGCGAATACGGTCGCCCGGCCGGACCTTGCCGCCCGCAATCGTGCCGGAGAAGCCGCGAAAGTCCAGGTCCGGCCGATTCACCCATTGCACCGGCATGCGCAGCGGCGAACGCTGCATGCGTTCCTCGTCCACTTCCACGGTTTCCAGGTAGCCCATCAGCGTGGTGCCGTGATACCACGGCGTCTTCTCGCTCGGCGCGGTGATGTTGTCACCCTTGAACGCGGACACCGGAATGAACGTCACGTTCTCCAGGCCCACCTGTTTGGCGAAGCCGCTGAAATCGTCCACGATACGGTTGAAGACCTTCTCGCTGTAGTCCGCGAGGTCCATCTTGTTGATCGCCACGACCACGTGACGGATGCCCAGCAGCGACACGAGATAGCTGTGGCGGCGCGTCTGCGTCAGCACGCCCTTTCGCGCATCCACCATCAGAACGGCGGCATCGGCCGTGGATGCGCCTGTGACCATGTTGCGCGTGTATTGCTCGTGGCCGGGTGTGTCGGCCACGATGAACTTGCGTCGTTCAGTGGAGAAGAACCGGTATGCAACGTCGATGGTGATGCCCTGCTCGCGCTCGGCCGCGAGGCCATCCACCAGCAGCGCGAAATCGATGTTGTCGCCCTGGGTGCCCCACTTGCGCGAGTCGGCCTCCATGGTGGCGATGGTGTCCTCGAACAGCATCTTGGAGTCGTAGAGCAGGCGGCCGATGAGCGTGCTCTTGCCGCCCGCCCTTGTCGCTCCGATGTCTTCGTGAGCAGCATTTCCTGGATGATGGCCGGCAGCGTGTCGGCGGCAGACTCGATTGCCCCCGTGAGCGGGTAGCACCCCAGTGTGCGAAAGCGCACCTTGCGCATCATGGGCACTTCGCCGTGCGAGAGCGGCATGCGGTCATCATCCACCATGATCAACGTGCCGCCGCGCTCCACCACGGGCCGCTCGGCCGCGTAGTACAGCGGCACGATGGGAATGTTCTGCAGGTAGATGTACTGCCAGATGTCCAGCTCGGTCCAGTTCGACAGCGGGAACACCCGCAGCGACTCGCCCTTGTGCTTGCGCGTGTTGTAAAGCTTCCAGAGTTCGGGGCGTTGGTTCTTCGGGTCCCAGCGGTGCTGGGCCGAACGGAACGAGAAGATGCGTTCCTTGGCGCGGGACTTTTCCTCGTCGCGCCGCGCGCCGCCGAACGCAGCGTCGAAGCCGTACTTGTCCAGCGCCTGCTTCAGGCCTTCGGTCTTCATGATGTCGGTGTGGATCGCCGAGCCGTGCGTGAACGGGTTGATGTTCTTGGCGATGCCGTCCGGGTTGACGTGGGTGATCAGCTCCATGCCCAGCTCCCGCACCATGCGGTCGCGGAAGGAATACATGTCGCGGAATTTCCAGCGGGTATCCACGTGCATGAGCGGGAAGGGCGGCTTGGAAGGATAGAACGCCTTCATCGCCAGGTGCAGCATCACGGCGCTGTCCTTGCCCACCGAATACAGCATCACGGGCTTGTCGGCCTCAGCCACGACCTCCCGCATGATGTGGATGCTTTCGGCTTCGAGGCGTTGCAGATGGGTCAGGGGCATGGCGAGAGTCCTTTCGGCGCTTTCCGTCGGTGCGCTGCGGATGGGGGTTTTGGGGGTGATGATGCTGGGCGATCCGAGTTCGGGGTCGACCAGGCGCAACTCGGATGCGCAGGCGGCCAGCCAGTTGCGCAGTTCCGGGACGCGCAACAGACGCGCCGAGCCGGGAATCGACAGCTCAAGCCGGCTGCGCAGGGACAGGAGCCGGGAGAGCAGTTCAAGGTAGTGACGTGCCTCCAACGGCCCCGCGAAAGCAAGCCATAGCAGCTGACCGCGCGTGGATTTCACGCACAAGATTCCGATCTTTCCGCTGTCGGCTGGCACGCCTGGCCAGCACGCGAGGTAGCGCTCCGTGCCGTGGTAGCGCGTGATATCGGTGGCCGCGGCTTGCGGTGATGCCAGGGCGACTTCGTCGAAATCCAGGTCCAGAGCGGCGCAGAGCTTCGCGACGGCGCCGGCGCTGCGTTTCGCCCCGGCTTGCATTGCGAGCCAGTCGCCCACGGCCTTACGGCTCCAGAGGGGATAGGACAGCCCGGCGGAATCGGGCGGTCCGGCAAGCATGGCCTGCACCAGCGCATGGACGTGCCGCCCGTCCAACCCTTCCTCGGCCTTGGGCGGCCGGCCTTTGCGAGGATTCACTTCCACGGCGTTCCAGCCACCCTGCCTATACGCCTTCACCGCCGATATGACGGTGGGCGTGCTCAGGCCGGTGCTGGCGGTGACGACGGCCAGTTTCTCGCCTTGCAGGCGTAGGCGAACAGCCTGCCTCCGCTTGGCATTCAAGTCGCCGACGGTGAGCTGGTTGCCGTTCAAACCGGTTCCCGCCCCTGGCGGTTTTTTTGTGTATTAAACATTAAACGCAACTGGTGCATTAAAGATATATTTTCAGTGTACCCGATTCGCTCAGCCATGAACACCCTAGTCACCGCCTGCCCAGTCACGGAGCTCCAATATGTTTGGGCTTGATGCCATGCTCGTCGTCGCGGGCGCCCTCACCGGCATGCTCGTCGGCCTGACGGGCGTGGGCGGCGGCGCCGTAATGACGCCCCTCCTGCTGCTCGTCTTTGGCGTGGCCCCAATGTCCGCAATCGGCACGGACCTGTGGTTCGCGGCGATCACCAAGGTAGCGGCCACCCGGGTCCATCACGGCAAGGGGCTGATCGATTGGCAGGTAGTGCGCCGTTTGTGGACGGGCAGCCTACCCGCGTCGGCTCTGACGCTGGTGTGGATGGCGGTTTATCCCATCGGAACAAATACGGCCGCGTTCCTGAAAGCCAGCATCGCCGTGGCAGTGGTGCTCACTGCCCTGGCGATGCTTTTCCAGAAACAGCTCCATGCGCTGGGTCGGCGCTTCCGCACAACGACCGCGTCGGCCGAGCACTTCAAGGCGATACAGGCCCCGATGACGGTCGCGGCCGGCGCGCTGCTCGGCGTCCTCGTGACACTCACCTCGATCGGGGCCGGCGCGCTGGGAGTAGTTTTCCTGGCTTACCTCTACCCGCTGCGCCTGACGCCCTCGCGCCTGATAGCCACGGACATCGTGCACGCCATTCCGCTGGCGATGTTTGCAGGCGCCGGACACTTGCTGATCGGCAACGTGAACTTCGGCTTGCTGGGCAATCTCCTCATCGGATCCATTCCCGGTGTGCTGCTGGGCGCCATGCTGTCGAGCCGGCTGCCGCAGGTGATCCTGCGCAGGGCGCTCTCCGCGATCCTGCTGTTCACCGGGTTCAAGCTGCTTCACCTGGTCTGAGATCCGCGCTTGCCAAGTGAGAATGCCCACGACGGTGGGCATTGAGCGATGGTGCCGGAGGCCGGAATCGAACCGGCACGCCATTTCTGGCGGGGGATTTTGAGTCCCCTGCGTCTACCAATTTCACCACTCCGGCGACTGGAAAGGGGAATTGGAAATTATGGCACAGTGAGGAAATATGAAGCCTCACAACTACCCAACGATCGAAGACGCGATCGGCAGGACGCCGCTCGTGGCGCTGCAGCGCATCGGCGCGGCCGGTAACAGGGAGCGCGGAAATGTGGTGCTGGGCAAGCTCGAGGGCAATAACCCCGCGGGTTCAGTGAAGGACCGGCCGGCGCTTTCAATGATCAAGCGGGCCGAGGAGCGCGGTGAGATCAAGCCCGGCGATACATTGATTGAAGCCACCTCGGGCAACACCGGCATTGCCCTTGCCATGGCTGCCGCTATCCGCGGCTATCGCATGGTGCTTATCATGCCGGAGGACCTCTCGGTCGAGCGTGCGCAAACCATGAAGGCGTTCGGCGCCGAACTCGTGCTCACGCCCAAGAGTGGCGGCATGGAATACGCGCGCGACCTGGCCGAGAACATGCAAAGGGAAGGCAAAGGCCGTGTGCTCGACCAGTTCGCGAATGCGGACAACCCGCGCATCCATTACGAGACGACGGGGCCGGAACTGTGGGCCGACACGCAGGGCCGAATCACCCATTTCGTGAGCGCCATGGGTACGACCGGCACGATCACGGGCGTGTCGCGCTTTCTCAAGGAAAAGAACCCGGCCGTGCGGATCATCGGCGCCCAGCCCAGCGAAGGTTCCCGCATTCCCGGCATCCGCAAGTGGCCGGACGAATACCTGCCCAAGATCTACGACGCCAGTGCGGTGGACGAACTGGTCTACGTGAGCCAGGACGACGCCGAGGACATGTGCCGTCGCCTCGCGCGCGAGGAGGGTATCTTCGGCGGCATCTCGGCGGCGGGCGCGTGCTGGGTTGCGCAGCAGATCGCCGGCAAGGTCGAAAACGCGACCATCGTATTCGTGGTGTGCGATCGGGGTGACCGGTACCTGTCGACGGGTGTGTTCCCGGCATGACGAGCCGCACGGTATGACTCACGAGTACCGGTTCTGCCCGAGCTGCGCCGGGCCGCTGCAGCTCATCGCCCAGCTCGAGGACGGAGGCGAAAAGCGCCGCCTGCGCTGCGGCGCATGCAACTGGACGCACTGGAACAACCCCACACCCGTGCTAGCCGCGGTGATCCAGTACCAGGACAAGATACTGCTCGCGCGCAACGCGGCCTGGACCCACAAGATGTATGCACTGATCACGGGTTTCATGGAGGCGGGCGAAACGCCACAGGAAGGCATCGCGCGGGAGATCAAGGAAGAAACAAACCTCGACGCTATCGAGCTCAATCTCATCGGCGTTTATGACTTCCAGCGCATGAACCAGGTCATCATCGCCTACCACGCGGTGGCGCAAGGGGACGTGAAGCTGTCTCCCGAGCTGGTCGACTACAAGCTGTATCCGTACGACGGCGTGAAGTGCTGGCCGGCGGGCACCGGTTACGCACTCGCCGACTGGCTAAGAAAGCACGGCGTGGAACCTCAGTTCATCGAAATGCCCCGCCGCGACTAAGCTACCGCGCGCAAACGAATTCCAGGACCATCGCCATGAACATCGACAAGGAAATCGACACCCGCGGACTCAATTGTCCGCTGCCCATCCTGAAGGCGAAGAAAGCTTTGACGGACATGCAAACAGGGCAGTTGCTGAAAGTCGTGGCCACCGACGCGGGCTCCGTGCGGGATTTTCAGGCATTTGCCAAGCAGACAGGCAACGAGCTGGTCGAGCAGCAGACCATCGGGCAGGAATATATCCACGTCCTGCGGCGACGCTGAGCCCTAAGTCCTAAGAATCTTCAAATATTCGCGGAAGGCCGGGCCCACTTCGGGATGCTTGAGCGCCAGTTCTACGGTCGCCTCCAGGAAGCCCTGCTTGCTGCCGCAGTCATAGCGCTTGCCATGGTACTGGTAGGCATGCACGCCTTCCGTGGTCATCAGCCTGGCGATGCCGTCGGTCAACTGGATTTCGCCGCCGGCCCCGCGGGGGTTGTTTCGGATGTGGTCGAACACCGCCGGGGTGAGGATGTAGCGGCCTGCAACGCCCATGCGCGACGGCGCGTCCTGGGGGCTCGGTTTCTCGACCATGCGGTCGACTTTGATGATTCGCTCGCCGACAGGTTGCCCGGCGACGATTCCGTACCGCTTCACTTGGTCCGCCGGCACTTCCTGCACCGCTAACAAAGATGTCGGCACTTCCTGAAAAACGTCGACCATTTGCGTCAACACCCCGGGCCCGCCTTCGGGGCCGCACATCAGGTCGTCGGCAAGCAGCACCGCGAACGGCTCGTCCCCGACCAGCGGTTGGGCGCACAGCACGGCATGTCCGAGACCGAGCGAGCGGGGCTGACGCACATAGGAGCAATCCATGTCGTCGGGGTGCATACCGCGAACCAGGGCCAGCAGTTCATCCTTGTGCGTGGCTTCGAGCTCACTTTCCAATTCATAGGCCGTGTCGAAATGGTCTTCGATGGCACGTTTGTTGCGACCGGTTACAAAGATCATGTGGCGAATGCCGGCGGCATAGGCTTCTTCCACGGCGTACTGAATCAGCGGTTTATCGACGATGGGAAGCATTTCCTTCGGCTGGGCCTTGGTGGCCGGTAGAAAACGTGTACCTAACCCCGCCACCGGGAAGACGGCTTTGCTAATTTTTGTGACTTTTTTCATCGACTGGTTCTAAATTTACCGCTAAAGTATGCCCCTTTTCGGCGGGGCGCCAGCCTCTACTATCTGGTCAAAGACCAGAGGTTTCTGTAAGACAAGGACGCATCCGGGTGGACATCCTACTTCTCGAACGTTTGGTGCCCGAGGCGCTTGCGTGGCTCGAGGCACGGCATTCGGTCGAGTGCCGGCCGGAGCTGGCCGGCGACCCTGTGGCGTTGCGACAGGTCGTTTACAACGCTCAGGCTGTGGTTTTGCCTCGCAAGGTCGTCGTCACCCGGGAATTTCTCGATTTCGCGCCGTTGCTCAAGGCTGTCGCCCGCATGCACGTCGGCACGGACAACACCGACCTGGAAGCCTGCAGGGAGCGCAAAGTCCGCGTGATCCAGGCCACCACGGCCAATGTGCGTGCCAACGCGGAATACTTGGTGGCCGCTCTCCTGCTCCTTTATCGCCGGGGCATTGCCTCGTCCCTCAACGGGGACCGCCATGCCGATATCCGACTCGGGCGCGAGCTCAATGGCAGCGTCGTCGGCATCTTCGGCCTGGCGCCGACCGCGCATGCGCTGGCCGTGATTCTGAATGCCTTGGGTGCCAAACTGATCGGCTACGACCCGGCTGTCCACCACACGGCCCCGATCTGGAGCAGCCTGCAAATCCAGCCCGTGAGCCTGCAAGACCTCATGGCGGGTGCGGATGCGGTTTCGGTGCAGGTGCTGTACGCGTCTCGCTACCAGGGTTTCATCAACGACAAGATGCTCGCGCATTGCAAGCCAGGCCAGGTGTGGGTTGGCATCAGCCGCTCGCACCTGTTCGACGCGGATGCGTTGGCCAGGGCCCTGACGGACGGTCGAATCGAGGCATGCATGCTGGATGGAGCCGAGTCGGGCTTCGCATCCAAGGGCACGCCGCTGCATGAGCTGGACAATCTCTTGCTGACTCCGCGCCTCGGCTCGCACACGCGCGAGTCACGGGTGCGGGCCAGCTGGTACGTGGCGCACCGCGTCCACGAAACACTGACCACGCCGCGTAGAAACGCGCTGGATCAACTCGCCAGCGCGCCGATGGAACTGGACGCCACGGGCGGCCGGCCCACGCCACAGTTCATCATCCGCTGAGCGGCCCGAGGCATCAGCCCAGGCGGGCGAGCTGGTCCTGGATCTTGGCCAGCGTGGCCGTGAACTCGGCGATACGCTTTCGTTCCTGCTCGATCACGGCGGGCGGCGCCTTGGCGACAAAGGCCTCGTTCGACATCTTCCCGTTGGCCTTGGCCACCTCCCCCTGCAGGCGCGCGGCTTCCTTGGTCAGGCGCGCCTTTTCCGCCGGCACGTCGATCTCCATGTAGAGGCACAGGCGAGCGTCGCCCACAACAGCCACCGGCGCGGCCTTCGCCGCCAACGCCCACGCGGATTCGTCGTCGAACACCCTGACGTCGCTCAGCTTGGCCAGCGCCTGCAACAAGGGCGCCGCCTGCCGCATGAATGCAGCGTCGCCCAGCGCGTAAGCGGGCAGCTTCGTGCTGGGAGAAACATTCATCTCGCCGCGCAGGTTACGGCAGGCATCCACGACAGCCTTGAGCTTCCTGACCCACGCTTCCGATTCCGGGCGGATCGCGGCGCTGTTGGTGGCCGGATAAGGCGAGATGCTGATCGACTCGCCGCCCTTGCCCGCGACGGGGGCGACCTTCTGCCACAGCTCCTCGGTGATGAATGGGATCACCGGGTGCGCGAGGCGCAAGATGGCTTCGAGCACGCGGATCAGCGTGCGGCGGGTGCCGCGCTGCTGCGCTGCGTCTCCGGTCTGTATCTGCACCTTCGCAATTTCCAGGTACCAGTCGCAGAACTCGTCCCAGACGAACTGGTAGATCGTGGTGGCCACGTTGTCGAGGCGGTAATCGGCGAAGCCCTTGGCCACGTCGGCTTCGGCGCGCTGGAGCGTGGAGACAATCCAGTGGTCGGCTTCGGTGAGGGTGTTGTCCTGCTCGGCGAGGTCCTGGCCCTCGCAGTTCATCAGCACGAAGCGCGTCGCGTTCCAGAGCTTGTTGCAGAAGTTGCGGTAGCCTTCGCAACGTTTGGGGTCGAAGTTGATGTTGCGGCCTAGCGTGGCCAGCGACGCGAATGTGAAGCGCAGTGCGTCAGCGCCGAAAGCGGGGATGCCGTCCGGGAACTCCTTCTCGGTGTTCTTGCGCACCGTCGGCGCCGTCTCGGGGCGGCGCAGGCCGGTGGTGCGCTTGTCCAGCAGCGGCGCCAGCGCGATGCCGTCGATCAGGTCGACCGGGTCCAGCACGTTACCCTCGGACTTGCTCATCTTCTTGCCGTGCGAGTCGCGCACCAAGCCATGGATGTACACGTGCCGGAAGGGCACCTGCCCGGTGAAATGCGTCGTCATCATGATCATCCGGGCCACCCAGAAGAAGATGATGTCGTAGCCGGTGACCAGCACGGACGAAGGCATGTACAGGTCGAGGTCCTTCGTTTTCGCGGGCCAGCCCAGCGTGGAGAAGGGCACCAGCGCCGACGAATACCACGTGTCGAGCACGTCCTCGTCCCGCCGCAGTGCCTTGCCCGGCGCCTGGGCCTGCGCCTCCGCTTCGTTTCGGGCCACGTAGACCTTGCCATCCCCGTCGTACCACGCGGGGATCTGGTGGCCCCACCACAGCTGGCGCGAGATGCACCAATCCTGGATGTTGTTCATCCACTGGTTGTAGGTATTGACCCAGTTCTCCGGCACGAACCTCACCGCACCGCTCTGAACGGCGTCGATGGCCTTTTGCGTGATGGATTTGCCCGTCGGGTCCTTGTCGCTGACCTTGGTCATGGCGACGAACCACTGATCGGTGAGCATCGGCTCGATGATCTGGCCCGTGCGCTCGCATCGCGGCACGGTGAGCTTGTGCTTCTTGGTGTCCACCAGCAGACCGAGCGCATCCAGGTCGGCCACGACCTGTTTGCGAGCGACGAATCGGTCGAGCCCGCGGTACTTGGCCGGCGCGTTCTCGTTGATCTTCGCATCCAGCGTCAGCACGCCGATGATGGGGAGCTCGTGGCGCTGGCCCACGGAGTAGTCATTCGCGTCATGCGCGGGGGTGACTTTCACCACGCCCGTGCCGAATTCCTTGTCCACATACTCGTCGGCGATGACGGGGATGTTGCGGTCGCACAGGGGCAGCCGAACCTGCTTGCCAATCAGGTGCCGGTAGCGCTCGTCCTCGGGATGGACCATCACGGCGACGTCGCCCAGCATGGTCTCGGGGCGCGTCGTTGCCACCGTCAGCACTCCCGAGCCGTCCACCAGTGGGTAGCTGATGTGCCATAGGAAGCCGTCTTCCTCTTCGCTCACCACTTCCAGGTCGCTCACCGCGGTCTTGAGTTCCGGGTCCCAGTTCACGAGCCGCTTGCCGCGGTAGACAAGGCCCTGCTCGTACAGCCGCACGAACGTCTCTGTGACGGTCTGCGACAGGTCGTCGTCCATCGTGAAGTACTCGTGCGACCAATCGACGCTGTCGCCCATCCGGCGCATCTGCGTGGTGATGGTGTTGCCCGACTGCTCCTTCCACTCCCACACCTTGGCGACGAAGTTCTTGCGGCCCAGGTCATGGCGGGACTGCCCCTGCTCCTGCAGCTGGCGCTCCACCACGATCTGCGTGGCGATGCCGGCATGGTCCGTGCCCGGCACCCACAGCGTGTTGAAGCCGCGCATGCGGTGGTAGCGCGTCAAGCTGTCCATGATCGTCTGGTTGAAGGCGTGCCCCATGTGCAGCGTGCCGGTGACGTTAGGCGGCGGCAGCTGGATGGCGAAGGAAGGTTCGCCTTCGCGGGGCTCGCCGGTGCCGCGGTGGCCCGCCCTGGCGTAGCCGCGCTCTTCCCACAAGGGGCCCCACTTGGCCTCGATGGCGGCGGGCTCGAACGATTTGGAGAGGCTGTTGAGGCCGGGTTGGTTGGGCGTATCGCTCATGGCTTCCGGAAAATCAAAAACGGCATCGAACGATGCCGTGTAAATGTCACGTGAGCCATTTTATTCGCCCCGGCCGATCTTGCCGACGCGCTCTATCGCGAAGCAAGCAAGTGCGGGTGTGTTGGCGTCGGGCCGTGGACGGCAGGTGGCCGACTCCACTCGTGTCCCCCGCCGCCGGGAGGGCGGCTCCTCCTTGACCTCGCTGCGTCAGCCACCCGCCATCCACGGCCCTTAGGCGGCATTGGGTCTTTCGACGCATCGAACACCCACAATGGTGGATGGAACAGCACACTAATCAAACAGTTCGCAGGCGCCCCACAAAGGCGCTGCTGAGTCCTTGGGGGACACGATGGGTTCGCGCGGCACATCGCCCAGGGGCCACTGGACGCCCACGTGACGATCGTTCCACGCCAGCGTCCGCTCATGTTCCGGCGAGTAGTAGTCGGTCGTCTTGTACAAAAGCTCTGCGTAGCGGGACAGAACCAGGAACCCATGGGCAAAGCCCGCGGGAACCCACAGCTGGCGCATGTTGTCGGCGCTCAGCTCCACCCCGACCCAGTGTCCGAGAGTGGGCGACGAGCGTCTCATGTCCACCGCGACGTCGAAGACGCGCCCGGCGACGACCCTTACCAGCTTTTCCTGCGGATGAGCGAGTTGGTAATGGAGGCCCCGCAAGACGCCGCCCGCGGAGCGGGAGTGGTTGTCCTGCACGAAACGGGCGGGACGGCCGATGGCCTCGTCGAAGCGCTGTTGGTTCCAGCTTTCCAGGAAGTAGCCGCGCTCGTCGGTGAAGACGCGAGGTTCCAGCACCAGCACTCCCGGCAATGAGGTCGGCTCCACACGCAGCATCAGGCGATCTCCCCAGCGAGCTTGCGCAGGTAGTTGCCGTAGCTGCTGCTACCCATGGGCTGGGCCAGAGCGGCCAGTTGCGTGGCGCTGATCCAGCCGTTGCGCCAGGCGATCTCCTCCAGGCAGGCAACCTTGAGTCCCTGTCGCTTTTCCAGGGTCTGGATGAAATGCGAGGCTTCGAGCAAGCTCTCGTGCGTTCCCGTGTCCAGCCAGGCGAAACCACGCCCCATGGTCTGGATCTTGAGCTGGCCCAGTTCGAGGTAGGCCTGGTTGACGGCGGTGATCTCCAGTTCGCCGCGTGCGGAGGGCTTCACGCCCGCGGCGATGTCGCACACCTGTTCATCGTAGAAATACAGGCCGGTGACTGCCCAGTTGCTCTTGGGATGCGCGGGCTTCTCCTCGATCGACGAAGGGTTGCCTTGGGCATCGAACGCGACAACGCCGTACCGCTCGGGGTCTGTCACGTGATAGCCGAAAATGGTCGCGCCGGCAGTTTGCGCATCCGCGTCGGCCAACAGCCGGACCAGGTCATGGCCGAAAAAGATGTTGTCCCCGAGCACCAGCGTGCTGGGCGCGCCGGCCAGGAAATTTCGCCCGATGACGAACGCCTGAGCCAGGCCCTCGGGCCGCGCCTGCACTTCGTAGGCGATGCGCATGCCCCAGCTGGACCCATCGCCCAGCAACTGCCGGAAGCGGGGAGTGTCTTGCGGCGTGCTGATCAACAGCACCTCTCTGATGCCGGCCAGCATGAGCGTGGCCAGCGGGTAATAAACCATCGGCTTGTCGAACACCGGCAGCAGCTGCTTGGAGACAGCCAGCGTGGCGGGATGCAGGCGGGTGCCGGCGCCGCCCGCCAGCACGATCCCTTTGCGCCGGCTATTCGTCTCCATCGCCATTGCCTCCGGTCACGGCCATGACCCAATCGCCATTATCGAGGTACCACTGCACGGTCTGCCTCAAACCGTCTTCGAATGCCACCGCCGGCTTCCAGCCGAGCTGCCGAGCGATCTTTGTGTCGTCGATCGCATAGCGGCGATCGTGGCCGCGGCGGTCGCTCACATGCGTGATCTGTGCAGCGTAGCTGCTGCCCCCGGGCAGCGGGCGCAGCTCGTCGAGCACCGCGCAGATCGACTGCACGACGCCGAGGTTGGTGCGCTCGGCGCGGCCGCCGATGTTGTAGGTTTCGCCAGGCGCGCCGCGTTCCAGCACGGCCCGCAGCGCGGCGCAGTGGTCATTGACATACAGCCAGTCTCGTACCTGCAGGCCATCGCCGTAAACCGGCAACGGCAGGCCATTCAGCGCGTTGTCGATCGTGACCGGAATCAGCTTTTCCGGGAACTGGCGCGGGCCGTAGTTGTTCGAGCAATGGGTCGTGAGCGCGGGGAGCTGGAACGTGTGGTGCCAGGCCCGCACCATGTGGTCCTCCGCGGCTTTGGACGCCGAGTAGGGGTTATTGGGCAGGAAACGATGCTCCTCGGTGAACGCCGCGTCGCCCACCCCTAGCGAACCGTAAACCTCGTCGGTGGAGACGTTTACGAAACGGAAAGCCGCAGCCTCCGAGGGGGTCAGTGAATTCCAGTAGCCCAGCGCGGCTTCCAGCAGTTTCACCGTGCCCACCACGTTGGTGTTGACGAAGGCCAGCGGCCCCGTGATCGATCGGTCCACGTGGCTTTCGGCCGCGAAGTGGACGATGGAGCGCGGCCGATGCTCCGCCAGCAGCCGCGTCACCAGCTCGGTATCCCCGATGTCGCCGCGCACGAATCGGTAGCCGGCATGGCCCTCGGCGGCCCGAACGTTGGCCCGATGGCCGGCGTAGGTAAGGAGGTCGAGATTCAGCAGCGGCTCAGCCGACTGCCGCAACCACTCCAGAACGAATGCCGAACCGATGAATCCACAGCCGCCCGTGACCAGAAGCATTTATTGGGATCTTTCCAAGAAGCCCGAACAATAGCAAAACGCCGCAGGCGACTTTGTCCCGAGGCCGCGCCGAATTGCTATTCGGGCTTTTGGCGGGCGGCTTCGATGCACTCCTTGAGCACCTTGGCGTCGCCGACCTGATTGGCCAGCAGAAGGATCAGGCGGGCATTGAGCAGCTCCGAGGCTTCGCTGGAAAGGCCTTGGTGCGCGTCCAGCAACTGTTCGTAGAACGCGTCGGCATCCTGCAGGTTAAGAGCAGTTTTCATGCGGACTCCTCCAGCGCGCCCAGCGCCTTGCCGATGGCATGGACCAGTGTCGCGTCGATGCTTTCGCCGGTGGCGGCCACATAGCTATCCGGCCGCACCAGGGCCCAGGCATGGCCGAAAACATGGCAGGCGCCTTGCAGGTGGCCCTGCGGGTCCCGCACATACTCGCGCGCGGCTGGCGTGTCGTCCGTGCCCACGACCTGCACGCTTCGCAGCGCAGCGGTCTCCCCGAGCGCGCGCAACCGTGCCAGCGACGAGGGAGTCGATTCACCGAAAACCAGCACGAGCAGCCGGCCGTCGGCCCATTGAAGCAGGTCGTTCACCGTGCCGCGAGACCCGTCGGCCCATTCGAAGCCCACGTTCTGCACCGATTGCCCGCCGGTGGGCTCGCAAGCGCTGGAGTTCGTGTAGGGATTGGCGATCGCCATTCGGCCGGTGTTGACGAGTTGCCGCGCGAACACGTATTGCCGCGCCAGACCGAGCGCCGCATCGCGGAAAAGCTTTTCAATGCCCGGGGCGGGGCGCAGGAAACGCGCGGTGCGATTGGTCACGAGCACGTTCTGTTGCGCCGCTTCGTGGCGTTCCTCGTGATAGCTGCCCAGCAAAGCCGGTGCCGCGCGGCCCTTCATGACGGCCGCCAGCTTCCACGCGAGGTTGTCCGCGTCGGCCACGCCTGTGTTGCCTCCGCGTGCGCCGAAGGGGCTCACTACCTTGGCGGCGTCGCCCATGAAGAACACCCGGCCGTGGCGCATCCGGTCGATGCACTCGCTGCGGTAGGCGTAGGGGCCCACCCACACGATTTCCACCTGGCAATCTGCGCCGAACTGCCGGGCCAGCCGGTCACGCACGACGTCTTCCCGGCTGACGTACTCCGGGTCTGCGTCGGGCGGCATCTGGTAGTCGATACGCCAGACGTCGTCGCCCATCAGGTGTTGCCAGACGGCGCGGTTTTCGTTGAACGGCGCCTCGATCCAGGTGTGGCGCTCGGTCGGCGGTCGATGAGTGAACCGCACGTCGGCGATGCACCAGCGGTCGTCACCCTTCTTCGCCGTAACCGACGCACCCACCCACTTGCGAAACGGGCTGTGCGCTCCGGTAGCGTCGATGACGTAGTCCGCGCGAATCCGGTAATCGCCGGCCGGCGTCGTCACTGCCAGTGTTGCGCATTCATTGTTCTGCTCGAACGCAGTGACGCGATTGCACCAGCGTAACTCTACATGGCCAAGCTGCCGGACGCGGTCGACCAGGTAGGCCTCGATGTAGAACTGCTGGATGTTGATGAAGGGGGGTTGGCTGGACAGGTCGTAGCCACTTTGCTGGCGCAGGTCGAACGAATACACCTCGTCATTGCCGGCAAAGGTGCGGCCTACGCTCCACTGGATGCCTTTGGCCGCGATGCGGTCGTAAATGCCCAGGCGCTGAAAGATTTCCAACGACTTCTGCGTGTAGCAGATCCCGCGCGACGACGCGCCTTTCGCGCCCACGGTGTTGTCCTCGTCCAGCAGCACGGCTCGAATGCCATAGCCGGCCAAGGCACAGGCCATCGTGAGCCCGGTAAGGCCGCCGCCGACGATGACGATGGGATGGTGGCTTACTTGTCCGCTGGCGATTTCGGGGGGCAGGGCGAAGGGATATTCGGGCAGAACATAGCCGCGGCCCTGCGCGAACTCATTGGTCACGGGTGTCTCGGCGTAGCTGGCCGCCATGTTGCCTCCTCTTTGCAATGCGTTCTACTTCTTGACGAATTCGGGGCGGTCGTTGCGCTCGGGCTTGAGCGGCTCGCTCGCCTTGCCCGCCGCGCGGTCCCGTCGCCATTGTTCCTTGCGTGCCGTCCAGTCGGCCAGACGGGCATGAGCGGTCTTGCTCTCCTGCAACATCTGGAACTCGTCCGCCAGCTGGGCCGTGAGTTCCAGGCGGACACCGTTGGGGTCGAAGAAGTAGATGCTGTGGAAGATGTGATGGTCCGTCACGCCCAGTACTTCAATGCCGTGTCCCTCCAGCCGGGCCTTCATGTCGAGCAGAGCCTGCTGCGAATCGACCCTGAAGGAAATGTGGTTCACCCACAAAGGGTTATTGGGCGATGGCTGCGCGGCCTCGTCATTGCCGAGGTCGAAAAACGCGATGAAAGAGCCATCCTGAAGCCGGAAGAAAAAGTGCGTGTAGGGACAGTATTCCCCCGTGCTGGGAACGTAGTCGCTCTGGATGATGTGGTAGAGCGGCAGCCCCAGAATGTCTTCGTAGAAATGACGTGTTTCCTCCGCATCTTTGGCCCGGTAGGCGACGTGGTGCAGCTGGTGGATGGGCGCAGGCGCGGGCAGGGCGGCGGCGTCTTTGAGAACGGCGGACATAAGCTCTCCTGGATTTACTAATGCGTAACGCATTTACTATACCGTAATGCGAGGCGGCTGGTTTGCGCGATGGTTTGACTTGCGATAAACTATTGATCGCTTGTATCTAATAGCTAACGTCAATTGAGTGCATTGACGCAGCCAATTAGACGGGGGCTCCTAACCGGACTAATCTCAAAAAGTCTTTGACCCCGTGTTCAAGGCGACGAAACGTTTCATCAACCCAACTAGGAGATTTCCAAAATGGCAGCACTCAAAGGCTCCAAGACGGAAGAAAACCTGAAGGCCGCCTTCGCTGGCGGCGCTGTTCCGCTCCACCGCCGAAGGCGAGACGGGCCACGCGCATGGCCACCTGGAATGGCTCGAGCAGTGCGGCGATCCGGCCACTGGCCTGCCGATCGGCCCGACCCGCGACAACCTGAAGGCGGCGGTCGCCGGCGAAACCCATGAGTACACCGACATGTACCCGGGCATGGCCAAGACGGCTCGCGAAGAAGGCTTCGACGAAGTCGCCGACTGGTTCGAGACGCTCGCCAAGGCCGAGCGCTCGCACGCAAACCGCTACACCAGGGCGCTGAACGAACTCGTCGACTGACGCAGTTCATCCCCTCTCCCTTTGGGAGAGGGTTAGGGTGAGGGTGTTGGCGCGCCCTCACCCCAGCCCTCACAGAAAGACACCTAGAACATGGCCGTACCCCGCGAAGGCAACCTCGAGGCGCCCACACGCCACCCGATCGACTGGAAGAACCCCGAGTACTACGACGAAGAGAAGACGTTCAACGAGCTGGAACGCATCTTCGACATCTGCCACGGCTGCAGACGCTGCGTGAGCCTGTGCGGCGCGTTCCCGACGCTGTTCGACCTGGTCGACGAAAGCAAGACGGGCGAAGTGGACGGCGTCGACAGGAAGGACTACTGGAAGGTGGTCGACCAGTGCTACCTCTGCGACCTGTGCTACATGACCAAGTGCCCCTACGTGCCGCCGCACGAGTGGAACGTGGACTTCCCGCACACGATGCTCAACGCCAAAGCCATCAAGTTCAAGAAGGGCGAGGTGAGCTTCGGGGAGAAGTTCCTGTCATCCACGGACCTGCACGGCCAATTCGCCGGCATCCCGATCGTGGTCCAGGTGGCGAATGCGGTGAACCAGACCAAGCCCGCGCGCGCGGCGATGGAGAACCTGCTGAACGTGGACCGCAACGCATGGCTCCCGGCGCTGGCCACGCGCAAATTCCGGTCCGGTGCGCCCAAGTCGAAAGACTTCGCGATTCGCGAGGGCGCCAAGACGCCGGGTAAGGTCGCGATCTTCTCCACTTGCTATATCAACTACAACGAGCCGGGTATCGGCCACGACCTGCTCAAGCTGCTCGATCACAACGAGGTGCCCTACGTTCTCGTCCACAAGGAAAAGTGCTGCGGCATGCCCAAGCTGGAGCTGGGCGACCTGGAGTCGGTGAACCAGTCCAAGGAAGCCAACATACCCGTCCTGGCGAAGTACGCGAAGGAGGGCTACGCAATCCTCACTGCCGTGCCCAGCTGCACCCTGATGTTCAAGCAGGAGTTGCCGTTGATGTACCCGCAAGACGCCGACGTGCAGGCGGTCAAGGAGGCGATGTGGGATCCGTTCGAGTACCTGATGCAGCGCAAGCGCGACGGGTTGCTCAAGACCGATTTCACCCAGCCCCTGGGCAAGGTGAGCTACCACGTGCCATGCCACAGTCGCGTGCAGAACATCGGCAAGAAGACCGAGGAGATGTTCAAGATGGTGCCGGGCACATCGGTGCAGACCAACGAGCGTTGCTCCGGCCATGCCGGCACCTTTGGCGTGAAGAAGCCATTCCACGAGCAGGCGATGAAGATCGGCAAACCGCTCTTCAAGCGAATGTCCGAGCACCCGGATGGCGGCCTGCCCGACTATATCAGCTCAGACTGCCCGCTGGGCGGCCACCACATCGACCAGGGGTTCGACCGTAACTCGCTGGGCACGCCCCGACTGGCGCATCCGCTCACCCTGATGCGCATGGCCTATGGGATGGAGTAAACCGACATGCAACTCACCGGAAAGATCACCCCCGAAAGCCTCATGACGCTGGAGGCGTACAGCAAGTACCGCAAGGCGCACAAGGCCGATGTCATCGCCCACCGCAAGCTGCGCAGCGTGCCGCTGGGCGACCATGTCACGCTGCAGTTCGAAAGCGAGATGACGATCCGCTACCAGATCCAGGAGATGTTGCGCATCGAGAAGATCTTCGAGGAAGAGGGGATCACGCAGGAGATCGCGGCTTACGCGCCCCTCATGCCCGACGGCAGCAACTGGAAGGCGACGATGATGATCGAGTACCCCGACGAGAACGAGCGACGGCGCGAGCTGGCGCGGCTGATCGGCGTGGAGGACCGCATGTTCGTCGAGGTGGAAGGGCTCGAGCGCGTGTACGCCATTGCCGACGAGGACCTGGACCGCGAAAACGACGAGAAGACCTCTGCGGTGCATTTCGTGCGTTTCGAATTCACGCCCGCGATGGCGGCGGCCATCAAGGCGGGCGCGAGCGTGAAGCTGGGTTGCGACCATCGCAACTACCCGGCGCACGTGACGATCGCGCCCGAAACGCTGGCCTCGCTGGCCGGCGACCTCAGGTAGGCGGAAACAAGTCGACGCGGTCGGTGATGATCCCGTCGGTGCCGAGGTCGATCAAGCGCCTGGCGGCCCATTCATCGTTGACGGTGTAGCTCAGGCAGCGAAAGCCCGCGCTCTGTGCCTGGGTGACGCTGCTGCGGTCCCATAGTGCGTGGTTGCAGACCGGGCTGGAACGACGTCAGGAGCGGAGGTACGGGCGCGTTGTTCCACAAGCGGTCGGCGTGCCGAGCCACAACCTCGCCGGTTTCGCGTTCAATGCCGGGCGTGGGCTTGATCTCGATGTTCAGGAAGTAGCCGTTAGCGAGGCAAAAGCGCGAGACATTCTCCAGCGTGGGCAGCGGCTCGCCCGCGAATGCACGCGAGTGCCAGCCGCCCGCATCCAGCCGAGCGAGTTCGCTCCATGCATGGTCGCCGCCCACGTCGCTTGCGGCCGGCCCGAAGATCTCGCGGCCGTTGGTCGTGCGCCCCAGTGTCGCGTCGTGCATCAGGAACGGGACACCGTCGGCCGAGAGCTTGGCATCGCACTCGAAAATGCGGTAGCCATACTGGGCGCCGAGTCGGAACGCTGCCAGCGTGTTTTCGGGCGCCAGCTTGCCCGCGCCGCGGTGCGCGACCCAGCGGGGGTACGGCCAGCCGTTCATGGCATGCGCTTGCGGCTTGCGCCGTCGAACCAGTGGACGCGGTCTTCGCGTGGCCTGACATGGATCGTGGAGCCCGGCTCGGGGATGGCCTGGTTTTCTTCGCTGCGCACGATGACCTGCTCGGTGCCCAGGCGACCGTAAATGAGGCGCTCGGCGCCCAGCAATTCCGTCGTCTCTACCTGGAGCGCCCAACCCTCGTTGGCGACATCCAGATGCTCAGGGCGGATGCCCATGATCGTGCGCGGCCGGCTGCCCGGCGCGTTCGACAGCAGGTTCATGGGCGGAGAGCCGATGAAGCTGGCGACGAAGGTCGACGCGGGGCGGTGGTACACCTCCTCGGGCGTGCCGAACTGCTCCATCACGCCGGCATTCATCACGATCATGCGCTGCGCCAGCGTCATCGCCTCGACCTGGTCGTGCGTCACGAACAGCGATGTGATGCCCAGCTCGCGGTGCAGCTTCTGGATTTCGATGCGGGTCTGCGCGCGCAGCTTGGCGTCCAGGTTGGAGAGTGGCTCGTCGAAGAGGAACACCTGCGGCTGGCGCACGATCGCGCGGCCCATCGCCACGCGCTGGCGCTGGCCGCCGGAGAGCTGGCGAGGCTTGCGATCCAGGAACTGTCCGAGCTCGAGGATGCCGGCAGCTTTGTCCACGCGAGCCTTGATCTCGGCGATTGGCACTTTCTTGATCTTCAGCCCATAGGCCATGTTGTCGAACACGCTCATGTGGGGGTACAGCGCGTAGTTCTGAAACACCATGGCGATGTCGCGGTCGGACGGCTCCAGGTTGTTGACCACCCGATCGCCGATGAGGATCTCCCCCTCGGTGATTTCCTCCAGGCCGGCCACCATGCGCAGCAGCGTGGATTTTCCGCAACCGGACGGACCGACTATGACGACGAATTCCCGATCCGCGATCTCCGCATCGACGCCATGGATGACCTGCAGCTCGTGTTTGCCCGTGCCGTAGCGCTTGACGACGTTTTTCAGTTGTATGGAGGCCATGAGTCCTGTGATTTTCCTGTCGATTGACGGCAGCACGTTTCCATCGGAAGCGGTTTACTTTTCGGTGTCCACCAGTCCCTTGACGAACCATTTCTGCATGAGCAGCACCACGGCCGCGGGCGGAATCATGGCCAGGATGGCTGTCGCCATGACGATGTTCCACTCGTTGGCTGCGTCGCCACCCGAAATCATGCGTTTGATGCCCATGACGACCGGGTACATGGATTCGTTCGTCGTCACAAGCAAGGGCCACAGGTACTGGTTCCAGCCATAGATGAACTGGATGACGAACAGCGCCGCGATACTGGTGGTGGAAAGCGGCAGCAGCACGTCCTTGAAGAAGCGCAGCGGGCCCGCTCCGTCGACTCGCGCGGCCTCCACCAGTTCG
>JAQZBU010000098.1 GCA_029237735.1 Ramlibacter sp.
AAGTCCAGGTCGCGCAGAGCGTCGACCCGGGCGATGAGGCTGGCGCCGCTTCCTTCCGCGGGTACTGCCACGGCTTCCACGCCAAGCTGGGTAAGCAAGCCAGTGACGGCCTCGCGGGCCGCCGCGTCGAGCCGGCAGATGACGGCGACGCGCCGGCCGGCCGGGCGTTGGGCGGCAGTCGCTGACATGGGGGCGGGGGCTGGTGCGGACATGGTGACGGCTTTCGGTTCAGGGGTTGGCTTGGGCGCGGGCGCGGCGGTTGGTGCCGGCGTCGGTACAGCAGTCGGCGCAGGCGTGGGGGCAGCTGTGGGACTTGGCGTGGGGGCAGGAGTTGGAGCAGATGTGGGAGCCGGTATCGGGGCGGCCGTGGGCGCGGGAGGCGGCGCCGCAGTGTCCTTCGCCTCGAGCCGCTGCGCCAACAGTTGCTTCACCGCGTTCAGGTTGGCGACGGCCTGATCAATGCTGTTGCGCACGGCGTCGCGCAGTTCGTCGGGCGAATAGCGGTCGCCGAACGCCGTATCCAGTTCCGCCCCCATCGGGCCGATCGCGTATTGCTTGTATTCCGCCGAGCGGGGACCGAGCGCGTCGGACAGGAGCGTGTTGACCTGGGTCTGCAGCATCTCCAGGCGCGGATCCCAGCGTTCCTGAATACCCCCGAGTTCGAACGTGCGCAGCTCCTTGATGCGCCAGCCGATCTTGTCGATGGCGCTTTCGAGCTCTTTCCTGTCGGGTGCGGTCACGGGCCGCGCGGCAGATTTCGCAGTGGACATTCAAAGTCCCTATTGTTGAGGCAACCAACTTTAACTCTTCAGGGCGAGAATCGACCCCTTGGCTTCGGAGTAACAAGATGTCTGCCGCGATCGCCGCCTCGTCCGAGATGACCTTCTTCAGCCTGCTTGCGCGCTGCGGCAGCCTGTCCGCCGCCGGCCGGGAGCTGGGCGTCTCTACGCCGGCAGTGAGCAAGCGGCTGGCCCAGCTCGAATCCCGCCTTGGCGTGCGCCTGCTCGCCCGCACCACACGCCGCGTCAGCCTGACCCCGGAAGGCGAGTTGTATCTGGACAACGCCCGGCGCATCCTGGCCGACATCGACGACGTCGAGCGCCAGCTGGCAGGCGCGATGGCCTCGCCCAGTGGCCTGTTGCGCGTGAACACCACGCTTGGGTTCGGCCGCAGCCACATCGCGCCGCTGGTATCGCAATTCGCGAAGGCGCATCCCCGCATCGAGGTACAGCTGCAACTCACGGTCGATCCGCCGCCGCTCACCGAGGACGCGTTCGATGTATGCGTGCGCTTCGGCGAGCCGCCGGATGCGCGGGTGGTCGCGCGCATGCTCGCGCCCAATCGCCGGTTGCTGTGCGCCTCGCCCGCATACCTCGAACGCAATGGCACGCCGAAGTCGCCGGCCGACCTGGCGCGGCACAACTGCATCGGCATCCGCCAGGGCGACCAGGCGTACGGCCTGTGGCGGCTCACCTCGGGCCGGCGGGCGGAAGCCGTCAAGGTGAGGGGCAACCTGAGCAGCAACGATGGCGAGATCGCCGTTAACTGGGCGCTCGCCGGGCACGGCATTGTCATGCGCGCGGAATGGGATGTCGCTCGCTACCTGCGCAGCGGACGCCTGAAGCAGGTGCTGGAGAGCTGGAAGACGCCGCCCGCCGACATCCACGCCGTCTATCCGCAACGCCACCACGCATCGGCGCGGGTGCGCACCTTCGTCGATTTCCTGGCCGCCCATTTCGCCAAGGCCTCGACGCGTGCGGCGGGGATGGTTAGCGGCTGGTAGCTTTCCCGGACTGGATCGTCAAAGGCGCCGCCGCGTTGAGGGCATGCACGGTGGCAAGCAGCTCGGCCGGCTGGCGGGCGCGCAGTACAGCGCGCGCCTGCGAGCCGGGTGCCATGTGGAAATACTCGTCCACTGCCTCGAAGCCGGGGATTTCGAAGTGCACGGCCAGAGCTGTCTTGCGCGTTGCCACGGTCAATTCGGCCGTGCATGGGTCCAGCATGACTGCGCTGGCGCTGAGCCCAGGGTCCGCGCCGAACAGCGCCTGCATGCCGGCCGGGAAGTGGAACGCCGTCGCAATCGCCCGGCCCTGCGCATCCTTCAGCGTTACAGCCACCGTATCGCAAGGCGGCGGGCCGAACCGGTAGGCGTAAGTCAAGTCCATGAATCTGCCCCGTATGTCGAGCGCGGGCAATGTGCGCGCGCCGCGAGCAGGCAAGGCAAGCGCGATGCTGCCGCTCGCGATTTCCATTTCGCCGTGCTGCCAGGCTTTGAGTTCGAGCTCGAACCGCGCCTCGTGGTCACGTTCGTTGATCACGTGAACGAACAATCCATTGCCGCCCTCGTCCGTCAGTAGAACCGTCACCGGCTGGAGGGCGCGCCTGAGGTAGTGCCAACAGGCCTTGGGCGCGCCTGCATCGTCGACGACACCCCAGCCCGCACCCGCCCACAGGTCGCGCAGGAAAAGCACCATCGCGCCGCCACAGGCGGACGCCGGGCGCCGCCATTCGGCAAACGTCGCGGCCATGACTTCGCCGGTGGCCACGCGGCTTAATGCGAGATAGCGCTCGTGATCGGCGTAGCGAAGCTTGTGCGGGTCCACGCCGAAGAGGGTTTGCAGGTAGTGGTCGCGCACGTCGTCGAAATCCCAGCCCGCACCCAGATCGCGCGGCGAGCGCGCCTTCCATTGCGGATGGTGCACACGCGTCGCGAGGCCACCGGGTATGCGCGCGATCGTTGAGTCGGGTGGCACGTTCGCGAAAGCCAGGCATTCGGTGGCGAACTTCACACCGGCCCGTCGCGCGTCTTCGAGCGGCCGGAGATAGGCGCCGACACCGTAGTAAGAGGTGGTGCCCACATCGGCCTGGTAGGGCACGGCACCGCCATGCGCGCTCGACGGCCAGTAAGGTGTTCGCGGCGCTTCGGCCGCACATAACTGCGCCAGCACGGTCTCGAACAGCGGTGACGACCATTGCTCGCGCGGCGCGCCCCACATCGCCGCCTGCTGTTCTGCCTCGCTATTGCCGCACAGCACTGCCAGGCACGGATGCGGGTACAGGCGGCGCAGTTGCTGGGTGGCTTCGGCCCTGACGGACCGCATGAAGGCCTCGTCGCCCGACGGGTAGTCCATGTTGGCAAACATGAAATCCTGCCACACGAGCACGCCCATCTCGTCGCAGGCCGCGTAGAAGTGATCTTCTTCATACACGGTGGTGCCGGTCACGCGCAACATGTTCATGCCCGCCTCGCGGGCCTGGCCCACGGCCGCGCGGCACTGGTCCGGCGTCGCGCGCAGGCTCACAGGGTCGAGGGGCGTCCAGCACGCACCGCGGCAGAACACCGGCACACCGTTGACCTTGATGCGAAAGTCGCCGTCGGCCGTGTCGAGCTCGATAGTGCGAAAGCCGAGTGCGCCCAACGAGAACTCCGCTTTCCCTGCCGAATCGCACAAGGTCAGGCTGGCCATGTAGAGCACTGGCTCGCCATGCGTATGCGGCCACCACAACTCGGCATCTGGAATCTTCAACTCACCGGCCAGGCGACTCGATTGCGCGTCCGCGGTGAGCTGCTGGGCATGGTTGCGCCCCCCGCGCTCGAGCCGGAGCTCGGCTTCCACGGCCCCACGTCCGGGCACTTCGATGCTGCACGCAACGATGCCGTCAGTGCCGCATACGGATATGTCGAGGCGGACATCGCTGACGTGCAGGGTATCGCGCCGCTCCAGCCACACGTCGCGCCACGGACCCACGACGGCGCAAGGTGGCGACCAGCCCGGCGTGCGGCCCAGCATCGTGGTGCGCAGCCAGCGCAATTGCTGGTGGACCAGCATGGGAGTGCGCCAGCGAGGTCGCGGTCGGCGCCGCGCAAGCTCGCCAGACAGCGCGGCGATGTGGATCAACAACTCGTTAGCCCCCGGCCGCAGTGCGTCGGTGACGTCGCACTCGCGCGCGAGAAACATGTTGTCGCTCTCCAGGAGCTGCCTGCCGTTGAGCCATGCGGTGGCGATCGTCGCAAGCCCGTCGAAGCCGAGCACGATGCGCTCTTGGGCATTGCGGGCGGGGCACTCGAACTGAAGTCGGTACCACCAGTCGCTCGCATCGAAGTCCCGGCCAACTCCATCGAGCGTCCAATCCCCTCGCGCGCGCAACGCGGCGGCGACAGGCAAGGCTTCACCGATCGCAAGCCACGCATCGGGCAAATCGGCAAGTTCAGCCGCGCTCCTGCCGGGCGCGCATTCGCGGATCGCCCAGTTCCCCGGCAGCGGCTTGCGGCCCCCCAGTTTCAAGCTGGAACAAATCAACGTGGTGCACCCCACACATGAGCCAGTGGCGCTGCCAGAATATCTGTAACCCTTGCTCCGAGATGTAAGACGATGCCGCGTGTGTTCCCCGGGCTCGATACCGCCAGCTACACCCGCCATGCGCTGCACGGTGACGATGCCATCTGGCTCGAGAGAAACTGCTACGGCGACCTTTGGATCGAATTGGTACACGCGCTGCGGATGGAGCCGCGCGCGATGCTTGCCTTCACCCTGGGTGTGGATTTCGAGGGCGACCAATGGACGTTCTTCAAGCCGCCGCTGGATGAGCTGCGCGAGTTGTACGGCATCGATGTGCAAGAGATGTCGGTATGGCGCCCGCTCATCGAACATGCGGTTGAGCAGCTGGGCGCGGGCAAGATCATTTGCACGGAAGCCGATGCCTTCTGGCTGCCGGACACCGCCGCCACCGATTACCGGAGGCAGCACACGAAGACCACGATCGCGCTGGCAGACCTGGACGTTGAAGGCGAGCGGCTCGGCTACTTTCATAACGCGGGTTACTTCGAGCTGTCGGGTGAAGACTTCCGCAGGCTCTTTCGTATCGGCGTGCCTGCCGACCCGGCCTTCATGCCGCTGTTCGCTGAACTGGTGCGCATCGACCGGCTGGCCCGGCGCTCTGAAGTGGATCTTGCGGCCTGCTCGCTCGCCTTGCTGCGCAAGCATTTTGCGCGGCGGCCTGCCTCCAACCCAATCGAACGCTTCGGCGAACGTCTGGCGCGCGACTTGCCCGCGCTGCAGGCGGCGGGCCTGCCCACCTACCACGCGTGGGCGTTCGCGGGCATCCGACAGGCAGGATCGGCCTTCGAGCTGGCGGCGGCGCACCTGCGCTGGCTCGCAGGCTTCGGGCGGGGCGGGTTGCTGCCGGCGGCCGCTAGCTTTGAAGCCATTGCCCAAGGCAACAAGGCACTGATTCTCAAGGGCGCGCGGGCCGTCAACTCGGGGCGTCCCCTGGACGCCGCGCCGCTGGTTCAAGAAATGGCGCAAGCCTGGGACCGAGGCATGGCAAGCTTGGGAGAAGTGCTGTGAGCGGCGCCAGGGCCGCCGACCTGGACACGATCAATCGCAACACCTGGAAGTTGCCCGGTACGGTGCGCGTGTACGAGCATCTCCAAGGCTGGACCGACCCCGGGGAGCACGCGGCGCTGGAGCATGTCGCCGATGAAGCGCGCGGCGCGCCTATCCTCGACATCGGCGTCGGCGCCGGGCGAACGATTCCACTTCTGCGCGCAATGAGCCCCGATTACGTGGGCATCGACTACACAGCGGAAATGGTGACGGCCTGCCGCGCCCGCCACCCGGATGCGCGCATCGAGCACATGGACGCGCGCGACCTGGGGCGCTTCCGGGACGGCCAGTTCGGATTGGCAGTGTTCTCGTTCAACGGTATCGATGCAGTCCATGTGGATGACCGCCAGCAAGTGCTGCGCGAAGTCCACCGCGTGCTGCGGTCCGGCGGGATTTTTGTCGTCTCGGCGCACAACCGCCACGGACCGGGTCATGGCGAGCGGCCGCAGCTGCACCTGGATTTCACCTGGAACCCGCTCAAGCTCGGCTGGCGAGCGCTGAAGCTCGCCCGGTCGTTGCCGCGCTCGGTTCGCAACGCGCGCCGCCTGCGCGCTTTGAACGAGACGCACGATGACTGGTCGATCATGAATTGCGGCGCTCACGATTTCGGCATCGTCGTCGTGTACACGACGCTTGCGGAACAAAAGCGGCAGCTTAGTGCCGCTGGGTTCGAGGTCGAGATCGTTTTCGACAATGTCGCCGGACGGCCCGTGGCCGACGATGCGGACACAAGTGACATCTGGTGGTTTCACTACATCGCGCGAAAACCGTAGCCACCGATGTCCAGGGTTGGCAGGCGGGATCAGGGCGACGGTGCACTCTACTCCGCGGATGTCCCCCGTCGCCTGGGAGGCTCCTCCTCCTTGATTCCGCTGCGTAGAGCGCGCCGCCACCCTGATCCATCCACCGTTGTGGGTGTTCGACGCGTCGGTATTTGGCGCGGCGGGACCATCCGGCTTACCATCCGGCTCTTCGCACCCCGAGGACAATCTGCTGGACATCGAACAATTCATGACGGGCTACAAAGCCGCCTGGGAGGGGCGAGATGAACGCCTTTTCTGCGCCCTGTTCAGCGCGGATGGTCAGTACCACAACACGCCGTTCGCCGTGCAACGCGGGCACGAGCAGCTGGCGGCGTATTGGCAGCGCGTCAAGCTGCAGGAGGACGTGCGCCTCAGCTACGAAGTGCTCGCAGCCACCGCGACCAGCGGCATGGCGCACTGGCATGTCACCTATCAGGTTGCCTCCGAGGAGCTGTTCCAGATCTGGGCGAAGTCCACGGGCACGGGCTTGCCGGCGCGCAAGCCAGGCGATCCGCTGCCGCGCATGGTGCTTGACGGCGTGCTGAGTGCGCGATTCGACGGTGGCCTGTGCAGTAAATGCCGGTTGTGGTGGCACAGCATGCCCGAAGCGTGACCGTTCGGAAGCCCATGCAAGCACCGTCCGCGGACGACGAGATCACGACGCCGCGGCTGACCTTGCGGCTCGTGCGCGAAGAGGATCTGCAGCAGCTGCTCGAGATGAACGCGGACGAAACGGTCACGCGCTATCTGCCCTACGAAAGCTGGCGGGGCATGGCGGATGCGCAGGAGTGGTTGGGCCGCGCGGTCGCCCGCCTGACTGCGGGCGAAGCATGGCAGTTCGTGATTGTGCAGCGCGCGTCGGGACGCGTCATCGGATCGTGCCTGCTGTTCCACTTCGACCTGCCTAGCGGCCGGGCCGAACTGGGCTATCTCCTGGGGCGGGAATATTGGGGCGCAGGCTACATGCAGGAGGCGGCTTCGGCGCTGGTCGATTTTGCGTTCGGCACGGCCAGCCTGCGGCGCCTGGAAGCGGAGATCGATCCTCGCAACGATGCATCGGCGCGATTGCTGGAGCGCGTGGGCTTCGTCAAGGAGGGACATTTGCGGCAGCGATGGGACACCAAGGGCGAGGTCAGCGATTCCGCCCTGTACGGATTGCTTCGCAGCGATTGGGCTGGAGGTCGATGACCACAATCGAGAGTGCCCAAGCCGGACACCGACGAGATTCGCACGCCACTTGTGGAATACCACTCCTCTCGCGGCGCGGCGGGCGGTACCCGGCAGCGGCGATTTCTGTGGCGGCGAAGCGGCTTGGCCTGGGGGCGGGCGCGAAGCGCTACGTAACTGACTCGCCGTAGCTGTTTGAACGGAGAGCCGAAGGCGCGCAGTGAGTTCTACGGCGCCGTCCCCAGGCCGAGACGCTTCGCGAAGTCGTAGCGAAGCGAAGACCGCCACAGTATGAGCCGCGGCCGGGTACCGCGTGCCGCGACGCGAGCGCGCGCCAACAAACGCACCAAGCCACGCCACACGGCGCACCGAGACGCCTCACATCGACAGCGACCCCTCGCGAAACGCTGTCTTGTCGAGCCAGACATTCACCAGCACCGGCTTACCCTGCCGGGCCACTTCTCGCGCTTCGGCAAGCGCCGCCGGCACTTCGCTCATGTGCTTGACCAGAATGCCGTGCGCACCAAAGCCCGCCACCACCGAGTGATAGTCGGTGCGAGCGAGTACGGTGCCAACATCGTCGTGCAGCATCTTGACCTGCTCGCGCGCGATCTGCGTCCAGCCCGCGTCATTGCCTACGACGGCGATCACGGGGATGCGGTGGCGCACGAAGGTGTCGAACTCCACCAGGCCGTAGCCGCAGGCGCCGTCGCCGAACACGATCCACACCTCGCTGTCCGGCCGCGCCAGCGCAGCGCCGAGCGCGAAGCCCGCGCCTACGCCCAGCGTCCCGAAGGCGCCGGGGTCCAGCCAGCTGAGGGGGCCGCGCGCGTGCAACACGTACGATGCGGTGGCCACGAAGTCACCGCCGTCGGCCACCCATAGCGCTTTGTCCCCTGCAGCTTGCTCCATCGCACGCAGCAAGGCGATGGGGTTGACGAATTCGCCCGGGTCCGCGGCTTGCCGTTCGATCTCGGCTTCGCGTTCGTCATCACGGCCTCTCAACTGGGTCACCCAATCGTTCCACCGAATCGAATCGGGCGCCGCCGCCTGCGCCAGCTCCTGCAGGAACATGCCCGCGTCGCCGATGGCGGCGATGTCGGGCCGACGGTTCAGGCGGGCATCCCGGGCGCTGCGGTTGGCGGCGATCAGCTTTGCGCTTCGGCGCACATGCTTGCCGTAATCCAGCCGGAAGTCGCAAGGCACGCCGGCCAACAGCACGCAATCGGCTTCGCGCAGGGCCTGCCGGCGCTGGTGGCGCAGCAACAGGGGATGGTCACGCCCCAGCAGGCCGCGTGCCATGCCGGAAAGATAAACCGGAACGCCCAGCCGCGCCACTGCCGCGGCCAACGCATTGGCCTGCGCAGCCTGCACTACCGCCTGGCTGCCGATGACGAAGAGCGGACGCTGCGCCCGTGCCAACGCGCTGCTCGCGGCCCGCAATGCGCTTTGGGCCGCGCGCGGCGTGGCGACCGCGTGTGCGCGCACCGGCTCCGGCACGTCACTGCCTTCGAACATCTTGCGCACATGCCGGTTCAGGTAGAAGCGCAGCGCGCCGTCCGCGAGGCCCTTGCCCTTGCCCGCCGCATCGGCATACCACTGACGGATCGACGCCTCGTCGTAGAGCAGGTCGACCGGGCATTCGACGAACACCGGGCCGGGCACGCCGGAGCGCGCGACTTGAAATGCTTCTTCCAGCGCGGGCCCGAGGCCGCGCACCTGCACGACCTTGCGAAAGAGCTTCACGTGCGGCGCGACGAGCGGCCGCTGATCGATGTCCTGCAGCGCGCCGCGGCCTTGCAGCGCCGTGGGCGCGGCGCCCCCGATCAGGATCACCGGCGACTGCGCGAGCTGCGCGTTCTTGAGCGCCGTGATCGTGTTGGCGATGCCGGGCCCGGCGGTGACCGCGGCGACGCCAGGCAGGCCGGAGAGCCGGGCCGTCGCATCGGCGGCGAACACCGCGGTGGCTTCGTCGCGCACATCGACGATGCGGATGCCCCGGGCCTTGGCGGCGCTCAGGATCGGCGAGATGTGGCCGCCGCAAAGGGTGAAGAGGCTGCGCACGCCGTGCGCCCGGAGCACGTCGGCCACGCGGTCGCCGCCATGGCGCGAGGGTGTTGCGGATGACATCAGCGGTTCAGGCCCATTGAACGGTCTGGCCTGCAGAATACCAGCCGTCCACCTTGTCAGCGACGGCAGCCTCGATGCTGTTGCGGCGGATCTTCATCGTGGGAGTGAGCAGCCCCTCTTCGATCGACCATGGCTGGTGCGCGACGACGATCATGGCGAGGCGTTCATGGGCGAGCAGTTCGCGATTGACGTCCTCCCGGAGGCTGGCAAGTTGCTGCTGCACCTGCGCGCGTACGGCAGGATCCCCGATGCGCGCGCGCAGGTCCTCGGCCAGCACCACCATGGCGTAAGGCTGCGGTTGGCCCACACCGGAGACAAACGATTGCTCGATGATCGGGTGCGCGTTCAGCCGGTTCTCGATCGGCGCTGGTGCCACGTACTCGCCCTTGGCCGTCTTGAACGGTTCCTTGATGCGCCCGGTGACCTTCAGCAGGCCGTCCGCGTTGCGCTCGCCACGGTCACCGGTGCGAAAGTACCCGTCCTCGGTGAAGCTATTCGCGTTCAACTCCGGGCGTCGGTGGTAGCCGACGAACTGTCCCGGCGACTTGATCAGGATCTCGCCCTCGTCACTCAGGCGCACCTGGACGCCCGGCATCGGCACGCCCACATAGCCGGGCGCGTTCTGCGTTTCGCTGGACGTGTGCGAGTACGCAAAATCCTCCGTCATGCCGTAGCCCTCGACAAGTTGCAGGCCTATTCGGCGGTACCACTCGATCAGTTCGGCGGGGATGGGCGCCGAACCGCTGCCCGCGCGCATCACATGGTCCAGGCCCAGGCCTTTGCGCACCTTGTGCCCGACGAGGCGGCCCAGCAGCGGGATGCGCAGCAGGCGGTCGAGCTTTTGCGGCGGCATCTTCGCGAACACGCCTTGCTGGAACTTGAGCCACAGGCGCGGAACGGAGATGAATGTGGTCGGGCGTGCCCGTTGCAGGTCTGCCAGGAAGGTTTCGGGCGACTCGGCGAAGAAGACATGCGTGTTGCCATCCATGAGAGACGCACACTCGACCCACGCCCGCTCGAAACTGTGAGCCAGCGGCAGGTACGACAGCATGCGGTTTTCGACCTGGCCCACGATGGCCCGGGTGTGGGCAACCATCCCCTCGGTGGCGCGCGTCACGGCATCGAAAGTCAGCATCGCGCCCTTGGGCCGGCCGGTGGAGCCGGAGGTGTAGATCAGCATCGCCAGTTCGGCGGGCTCGCGGCGCGGTAGTTGGGCCAGCGGCTCGGTGCGGCCGACGATGGCGTCCCAGGTGTCGAATTTCGTGGGTGGCGCCAACGGGAAGGCGATGCACGGCAGGCTGGCCGGCACGGCGCTCGCCTGCTGCGGCCAGATGTCGAGCTTCCCGACGAAAAGCAGGCTGGCCCCGCTGTCTTCCAGCACGAAGCGG
Source organism: Ramlibacter sp. (assembly GCA_029237735.1). Lineage (GTDB taxonomy): Bacteria > Pseudomonadota > Gammaproteobacteria > Burkholderiales > Burkholderiaceae_C > Ramlibacter. Next base: position 10,876 of record JAQZBU010000098.1, read on the forward strand.
ACGATCTCCGCGGTTTCGGTAGGAAAAATCGCCACCGTGGTGCCGCCCGCCATCCAGATCGCGAGTTCGGCCATGACGAAGTGCGCGCAGTTCTTGGAAAGGATGGCGATTTTCGCGCCGGGCTGGAACCCCTGGGCGCGCAGGTGGCTGGCCATGCGCAAGGCCTGGCCCACGACGTCGTCCCAGGTGTAGTCGATCACCTTGCCGCCACCGACAGGCTGCGTCAGGTAAACCTTGTCCGGGTGGGCGGCCCTGTTGTCGAACACCCAGTCGAGGATCAACTTGCGCTGGTTCATGGCGATGCGTGCTTCTTTTTCGGTACGGTACGCCCTCCGCCCGCCCCCGGCCAGAGGGGTTGCCCCGATGCCCGCGTGTCTTTGCGCAACCTCAATTCCCTGGGCGTTTCGTCACCGCGCCGGGGCGCCCGCCTGGAACCACTGCGCGATCAGCGCGCGTTCCGCCTCGGTGATGCCCGTGGCATTGTTCATCGGCATCAGCCGTGTCACGACGACCTGCTGGTAGATCGATTGCGCATGCTGCCGCATCGCTTCGGGCGAATCGAGGCGCACGTTCTTCATCTGCACCTGCGCGCCGTGGCAAGTGAAGCACCGCTGCTCCACCACTTGGCGCACGGCCGTGAAATCGGCGCCTGTCGATGCGAGGGCCGGCGTGGCGGTGGCGGTGTCCGGCCGCAGCCACACCAAGACCCCGGCGATGACGATGACCCCGGCCAGGGCGTAGGGCAACGGATGGCGGTTGCGCCCCAGCTTCCAGCCGTGGCGCATCACGAAGAACTGCCTGATGGCGGCACCGGCGAACATCATCAGCATGAGCACCAGCCAGTTTTGCGGATGGCTCCACGTGAAGCTGTAATGGTTGCTGAGCATCGAGAACAGCACCGGCAGCGTGAAATAGGTGTTGTGCACGCTTCGTTGCTTGCCGCGCTTTCCGTGGATCGAGTCGACCGGCTGGCCGGCCTTGATCGAGGCGATCACTTTCTTCTGGCCGGGGATGATCCAGAAGAACACGTTGGCGCTCATGGCCGTGGCGATCATGGCGCCCACCAGCAGGAACGCCGCGCGTCCGGCGAACCAGTGGCATGCCAGCCAGGATGCGATACACACCAACACGAGCACGAGCGCGCCGACGATCGCATCCCCGTTCTTGCGTTCCCCGAAGACGCGGCAGATCGCGTCGTAGAGGATCCAGAACACCACAAGGAACGACAGCGCCACGCCGATAGCCGCGCCGGGCGACCAGTCCATGAGGCTCTTGTCGATCAGGTAGGTGCTGGCGCTCCAGAGGTACGAGACGGTGAACAGCGCGAAGCCGGTGAGCCAGGTGGTGTAGCTCTCCCAGAAGAACCAGTGCAGGTGCTCGGGCAGCCTGGGCGGCGAGACGTTGAACTTGACGGGGTGGTAGAAGCCACCGCCGTGCACGGCCCACAGTTCGCCGGAGACGCCCTGCTTCTTCAGGTCTTCATCGACCGGCGGCGTAAGACTTGAATCGAGGAAGACGAAGTAGAACGAGGAGCCGACCCACGCGATCGCGGTGATGACGTGAACCCAGCGCAAGAGGAGGTTGGCCCAATCGAGGAGGTAGCTTTCCATCTTGGTTCAATGGTGGAAGGCCTGCTCACCACTGCGGGCGCTCTGAGCAGTTGGGGCCGCGAACAACAAGAGCTCCGCTGCGGCCTGTGCACCGAAGTGTATACAATTTGACCGGCTGATGCCAGTGTGGCGCATCAGGGTTTGCCCGGAGGGGCGACTTGCAGGATCTGCGCCGCCACGCTGACCGCGATAACTTCAGGCTCCTTGCCGTTGATGCCGGGCAGACCGATCGGACAGGTGACTTGCGCCAGCTCGGCATCGGTGAAGCCGCGCTCCACCAGGCGGTGCCGGAAGGTTGCCCACTTGGTCTTGCTACCGATCAGGCCGATGTAGGGAAAATCGGCCCGCTGTCGCTGCCGGCGCAGGCAGGCGGCGACGACATCGAGGTCTTCTGCGTGGCTGAAGCTCATGATGAGGACGCGGGTGCCGGCCGCGAGATCCGCAACGGCGGCGTGCACGGGATCGGAGTGCTCGCATCTGACGTTGGCGGCAATGGCCTGCGGGAAGATTTCGTCGCGGCTATCGATCCAGGTCACGCCGAATGGAAGCGAAGACAGCACGTTCACGAGCGCTTTGCCGACATGGCCGCCGCCGAACAGGGCCAGTGGCGACAGCTGCGGAGCCAGCCGCTTTTGCAGTGCGAGAATGTCCGCCGCGCCCACCCGCTCGAACCGCAGGCGCACCACGCCGCCGCAGCATTGGCCGAGGCTCGGGCCCAAGGCGTACTGGCGCACGGGATCGCCCGGCGCACCGGCCAGGCGCCGGCGGGCCTCGTCGATGGCCTGGAATTCCAGGTGTCCACCGCCGATGGTGCCCACGACGTCGCCCCCGAAGACCGCCATCCAGGCGCCGGTGTCGCGCGGCGCAGAGCCTTGCGTGCCATCAACACTGACGAGGACAGCCTCTTCGCGAGCGAGCCGGGATATGACAACATTCATGCTGCTGGAGAACTCCTGGCATCCAATCGAAATAATCGTAGCGAACGGGTAACGGCGGTCATCCGAAAGAAGAGTTTCGCGTTCAATACCTCAGCTGTAACCGCGCCGCAGAAAAGCGCACTGATCCGGAGACGTTCATGAAGCATATTCCCGACCTGCGCTACGCACTGCCCGGTGCGATGGCGGCCTTGGGAGCCGCCATCCTGGCAGGCTGCTCCTCGTCCGTCCCGTTGACGCCGCCCGCTGCCCGGGCGCCCGCCCCACTCGAAGGCCCCTCCGAAGCGCAGGTAGCAACAGCGCCGCAGGTTTCCCGCCCGTCCAACGCCACCAACCCCCGGGCCTACCGGGCTGATGCGGCCTCGCACCTGTACGGCTTGAATCAGGAGCGGATCTACAAGGGGCGCATGCCCCCGCTGCTGTACGCCATCGGTGTCCTGCAGGTGGAAGTGGACGGGCGCGGCAATGTCCGCAAACTGGACTGGATGCGCGCTCCCAAACACGCGCCGGAAGTCGTCGCCGAGATCGAGCGTACCGTTCGCGCGGCCGCGCCTTTCCCCGCGCCAGCGCGCATGGGCAAGGTGGTCTATACGGACACCTGGCTGTGGCACAAGAGCGGCAGGTTCCAGCTGGACACGCTGACCGAAGGTCAGGATTGAGGTTGTCATTGTCATCCCGGACTTGATCCGGGATCCAGGTATCTGGCGCGCCGCGATGGATTGCGGATCAGGTCCGCAATGACATCCCATGTTCACGATCCCCGATACGTCGAGTAGCTCCAAGGGCTCACCAACAGCGGCACGTGGTAGTGCTGCTCCGGATTCGCCACGCCGAAATCCAGGCTTACTTGCCCCAGGAAGGTCGGCTCCGGCAGCGCCACGCCACGCGACTTGAAATAACCGGCCACGTCGAACACCAGCCGGTACGTTCCCTTCTTCAGGCTGGCGGTGTCGTAAAGCGGCCCGTCCGGGTTGCGCCCATCGGCGTTCAGCGTCACGCGTTTGACCAGCGTCGTGTTCTCGCCCTGCGTGGTGTAGAGCGTCACCGCCATGCCGGCCGCGGGGCAGCCATGCATGGTGTCCAGTACGTGCGTGCTCAGGCCCATGACGCATTCTCCAAAGATTGTGGACTGAAGTGTATACACTTTTTTGATTTGCGGCTATCATGCCGCTCCATGGAGTCGTCCACCACGCATTTCATCGTCCTGGCGCTGACGCGTGCCATCGTGGAACACCGGTTGCAGCCCGGCACCAAGCTGGCCGAGCAGAAACTCGCGGACCACTTCGGCGTGTCGCGCACGCTGGTGCGCCAGGCGCTGTTCCAGCTTACGCAGAACCGCCTCATCCGCATGGAACCCGCGCGCGGCGCCTTCGTCGCGGCGCCGACGGTCGAGGAAGCGCGTCAGGTCTTCGCTGTGCGAAGGATGCTGGAAGCGGAGATGACTCGCGGTTTCGTGCAGGCGATCACGCCCGCGAAGGTGCGCGCACTGCGAGAACACATCGCGGCGGAAAAAGCGGCCGAAGACACCGCGGACCGCAACGAACTGTTGGGCGACTTCCATGTGCGCATGGCCGAGCTGACGGGCAATGAGGTGCTGGTGCAGATCCTGCGCGACCTGGTGTCGCGCAGTTCGCTGATCTCCCTCATGTATCAGCGCGAGGGCGCCGCCCGCCACTCGCAGGAAGAACACGTGGAGATCGTCAAGGCCTTGGCCGCCAGGGACGAGGCCCGCGCCGTGCGGCTGATGCAGCACGACATCGCGCTCGCGCTCGCCTGAGCTTCGACACATGATCTACGACAGCACTGCCCCCTACCCGCGCGACATGGTCGGCTACGGCCGCAACCCGCCGCACGCCCAATGGCCCGGCAGCGCCCGTGTGGCCGTGCAGTTCGTGCTGAACTACGAGGAAGGCGGCGAGAACTCCGTGCTGCACGGCGACACGGGCAGCGAGCAGTTCCTCTCCGAGATGTTCAACCCCGCCAGCTACCCCGCCCGGCACCTGAGTATGGAAAGCATCTATGAGTACGGCTCACGCGCCGGCGTGTGGCGCATCCTGCGCGAGTTTGAAAAGCGCGGCCTGCCGCTCACCGTCTTTGGCGTCGGCCTGGCCTTGCGGCGTCACGCGGAGCTGACGGCGGCCTTCAAGGAATTGGGCCACGAGATCGCCTGCCACGGCCTGCGCTGGATCCATTACCAGGGCGTGGAGGAAGCCGTCGAGCGCGAGCACATGGCCCAGGCGATGCGGATCATCGAGCAGCTCACCGGCGAGAGGCCCCTGGGCTGGTACACCGGGCGCGACAGCCCCAACACACGGCGCCTGGTCGCGGACTACGGCGGCTTCGAATACGACAGCGACTATTACGGCGACGACCTGCCCTTCTGGATGAAGGTGCGCAAGACCGACGGCACGGTGGAGCCGCACCTGGTCGTGCCGTACACGCTGGACACCAACGACATGCGCTTCTCGCTGCCGCAGGGTTTCGCGCAGGCCGACGATTTTTTCATCTACCTGCGAGACAGCTTCGATGCGCTCTACGCGGAAGGCGAACACGCGCCGAAGATGATGAGCATCGGAATGCACTGCCGCCTGCTCGGGCGGCCGGGCCGCATCGTTGCGCTTCAAAAATTCCTGGACCATGTGCAAACGCACGATCGTGTGTGGATCTGCCGCCGCATCGATATCGCGCGCCACTGGAAGCAAACCCACCCTTATCAAGGCTGACCGTGATCACGCTCGACCAACTCAACACTGCGCCGCCGGCCGAAGCCGCCCGGCTGCTGGACGGCCTGTACGAACACTCGC
>JAQZBU010000099.1 GCA_029237735.1 Ramlibacter sp.
GTGCCGCTGTGGCCGCTGGCGAAGGCGCGCGCCAACAAGACGCCGGTCGACTGGTCGAACTACACACCGCCTGTGCCGAAGTTCATCGGCCGGCGCGTTTTCAAGAACTTCGATCTCGCCGAGCTCGCGAAGTACATCGACTGGGGCCCCTTCTTCCAGACCTGGGATCTCGCCGGGCCTTTCCCCGCGATCCTCAAGGACGAAGTGGTCGGCACCGAGGCAGTGCGCGTCTATGCCGACGGCCAGCGCATGCTCAAGCGGCTGATCGAAGGCCGATGGCTCACCGCCAATGGCGTCATGGGCTTCTGGCCGGCCAACACGGTGAACGACGACGACATCGCGCTCTACACCGACGAGTCGCGCACGCAGGTCGCGATGACCTGGTATGGCCTGCGCCAGCAGGCCGAGAAGCAGGCCATCGAGGGCAAGATGCGCCCCAGCCGTTGCCTGGCGGACTTCATCGCGCCCAAGGGCGTTGCCAACGACTACATCGGCATGTTCGCGGTGACGGCGGGCATCGGCACCGAGAAGAAGGTGAAGTACTTCCTCGACGACCACGACGACTACTCGGCCATCATGCTCAAGTCCCTGGCCGACCGGCTGGCCGAGGCGTTCGCCGAAGCCTTGCACGAGCGCGTGCGCAAGGACCTGTGGGGCTATGCGCCGCAGGAGCCGCTGACGGTGCAGGACCTGATCGCCGAAAAATACCGCGGCATCCGCCCAGCGCCGGGCTATCCCGCCTGCCCGGATCACAGCGTCAAGCAAAGCATGTTCGAGCTGCTGCAGGCGCAGGATGTCGACATGCAGCTCACGGAGAGCATGGCGATGATGCCGGCGGCCAGCGTCAGCGGGTTCTACCTGAGCCATCCCGACTGCGTCTATTTCAACGTCGGCAAGATCGGCGAGGACCAGCTCAAGGACCAGGCCCAGCGCCGCGGCGCCGACATCGCGCAGCTGCAGCGGCTGCTCGCGCCGAACCTGTGAGCTGTCAGGTAGCGATGGCGAGAGCCTTGCGCTGCGCCAGGTACAAGGCGAGCACCGCGGCCACGCTCATCGCGAGCAGCAGCCACAGCCCCAACACGTAACCCGCTTCGGGGCTCCATAGCAGGCCCAGCAAGAAGGGCGCGACAGCTCGCGCGAGGGCCGAGGGCAATCCCAGCGCGCCGTTGAGCGAAGCCACATGGTCACGGCTCACGTACTGCGCGATGGCGGTGCCTTTTACGATGGTCATCATCCCGTTGCCCAGCCCATAGAGCAGCACGAACAGCAGCGCGGCCCACGGATGCCCGGCGCCCGCCAGCAAGGCGGCGATCCCCAGCGGGATGAGCGTCGGGATCAAGCGGTTGGCCAAATGCAGATCGAAGTGGTGCTCGAAGAAGTAGAGCAGCAGACGTCCCAGCACCTGGATCAGCCCGATGCTGGCCGGAATCGCGATCACCCACGCTTCGGACAGGCCGTTGCCTCGCAGCAGGCTGATCATGTGCGGCGGCAGCGCGGCTGTTACGCCCATCATGCAGATGACGAAAACGCCAATCAGCAGGAAGGGCGCGCTTCGAAGGTAAGCGGCGTGGGAATGCGTCTTGTCGCCGGCGGCGGCCACGGGCGCCGGCGGCGCGTCGCGCAGCCAGATCGCATGCAGCGGCGCGCACACCATCAGTTGCAGCGCGGCCAGCACCCATAACGCATGCCGCCACCCCATCGAGTGGATCAGCCATGCGGACAGCGGTATGAACACCGTGCTCGCCAGGCCGCCCAGGAAAGTGAGCGTGATGATCGCGCGGCGGAAATCGCGCGGGTAGCGCCGCGTCACCACCGCGAACACCGGGCTGTACAAGGTGGCCGACAGTCCCGCTCCCAGCCCGATCCATACAGCGTAGAAGCCGGCGATACCGGTGATGAAGCTGTGCATGACGAGGCACACCGCCACGAGCAGCGAGCCGCCTGTCATCACCGCGCGCTCGTAGCCCTGATCGATCCAGCGGCCCACGGGGTAGGCCAAGGCGCCTTCGGCCAGCAGCGCCAGGCTGAAGGCCAGCGACGACTGCGCCCGTGTGAGGCCCAGCTCGCGCTCCACCGGCTCCATCAGGAGGGAGAAGGTATAAAACACGCTGCCCCAGGTGATCAGCTGGCCCAGGGAGAGCCAGCCGACCATGCGGCGGTCGTGCTTCAAGATGACGCGGCCCCCTGTCGCATGGCGAAACGGTTGGGGCGCAAGCCCAGGCCCTGGATGCTTCGGGCAACAGCCAGCAATCGCGGACTCAGACGCAAGTGCTGCCGTGCGGCCGCGTCCAGCGAGATGCCAAAGCCGACTCTGCCCTCCTCCAGGAAGAAGCTGATCACGCTGCCCCGCGGGTGGGCGCCGTCCGAATCGGCTACCGTCAGCACGCCGTCCGGCACGCGCTGCAACAGTTCGGGCATCCGCGCCGTCGACGCCTTGATGTACAGGATGTGGTGGCCGGTCAGTGCATCGCCATCCTTCAGGCGGGTCACGACGACGGGGCGGCCATCGCGGTCACGGTCGCGGGCCAGTTCGCTCAGCTCCTGCCACAGCGGCTCGCTGCCCAGCACGCCGATCTTGAGCGGGCTATCGGGGCGCTCGAAGGCGCCTTGGGGCCATTCCACGAAGCTTGCGAACTTGTGGAGGAAGGCGGCCTTGACCAGACTCTCGGGCGCGCGGCCCGCGGGCTGCGCGAGGGCGGCGTCAGGCGTCTGCGCAATCAAGAGAGCGGCGGCGCCTGCGAGCAGCGCGGCGCCCCGCAGGCAGCGGAGAAAAGGGGCAATGCGGATCAGCCGGTACAACATGGCGACCTCAATGCTGCCACACGGCTTTGACGAACACGCTGCGCTCGAATTCCGCCCGATTTGCCGCGGCTCCCCATTCGGGGTGGCGCGGATCACCGAGGTTGCGCAGGGCCACCGACAGTTCCAGCCCTGGCCGCACCCGCCAGCCCCAGCGGGCATCGAGGGCCGTGTACGCCGGGACGGCCGGGTTCGGCAGTGCGCCGATGTGGCGCAGTTGCAGGTCGATTTCCATGCCCCTGCCCGCATCAATGGAGGCCCCCAGCGTCCAGCGCTGCCGAGGGTCGTTGCCCAGGCTCGCCGTTCCGCCCAGTGGCGCCGTACCCGCAAGGGCCTCAAAATGTTGCCGCAGGTGGCTGTAGCCGCCGTTGATCCGCCAGCGCTCGCTGACTCGCCACTGCGCCCACGCGGAAAGACCGGTGAGCTTGCCTTCGAAGTTGTTGTTGAAGGTGGCGCCGCCGGGCCCGAGATCCAGTGATCGCAGCCGCTCGAAGCGGTGGTGGAATGCGGTGACCGCATAAGACAGCGACGGCCGCGGCTGCGCGCGCCAGCCGATTTCGGCCACCTTCGCCACTTCGGATCGGAAGTTCGGCCCACCCGCGAGAGCAAACGGAGCGACGCCGGGGGTGAAGAACTCCTTGTCCACCCGCGACGGCGTGCGCACGGTGCGCGACACGGCGCCCCACAGGAGATGGTTCGCTGCGGGCTCAAAGGCCAGCCTCGCATTCGGCAGCCACTCCGCCCCGGTGTAGTCGTTGTGTTCAAGCTTCAGCCCCAGCGTGAGCTTCAGTCTTTCGCCCAGCGCCTGCTCATGCTGGGCAAACACGTTCCACAGGACCAGGCGGCGCTTGGCCGGGAGCAGTGCCAGGGCCGCCGGCGAAGTGTTGTCGACATCGTCGTTCTGCAGGCGCCAGCCCCCGCCCCATATCAGGTCGTGTCCCGGCAGCGGGCGCGACAGGTGCTGGAAATCCAGATCCCAGGTGTCCAGTGAGTCACGCAGCGTGCCGGGCTGGTCGCGCTCGGCCCGATCGAAGTAGGCCTGCACCTGCGCCCGGGCTCCGCCCTCCAGGTCGCGTGCCCAGCGCCCCAGCAGGTTGGCGCCGGAGACGCGCCGCCCGGCGGGCGCCTGGTCGATGCGGGTCTGATATAGGTCGCCCTGGACGGTGACATGGTCGGCGCCGGACGTGCGGTCCGCGCGAAAGCCGGCATGCGACATCCGCGATTCGTCCCGCACGGGCGCGCCGCTGGTCAGCTCGGAATTCGCCCGCCGGGTTTCCTTGGCCCAGACCCGATACGCCGTGCCCGACGCAGTGCTCGCGCCGTAACGCACCGCCAGGGCCCGGTCCTCGCTGCCCAAGCCCAGGCTCACCAGCGTGCCTTGGGTATCGGCTGCGCTGCGGGTGATGATGTTGATCACGCCCTGAACCGCATTGGAGCCGTACAGGGTGCCGCCCGGCCCGCCCAGCACCTCGATGCGCTCGATGTCTTCCAGCATGACGTCCTGCGCTTCCCAGAACACGCCGGAGAACAGCGGCGAATACACGGTGCGTCCGTCGATGAGCACAAGCATTTTGTTGGACAGGACGCTGTTGAACCCCCGGGCAGTCACCGCGTACTGGTTGGCGTCGGCGCGGGCCACCTGCAGGTTCGGCGCCAGTCGCAGCACCTCCGGCAGGCTGGTGGCGCCCGAGCGCCTGATGTCTTCCGCGCTGATGACGTAGGCGGCGGCGGACACGTCGGACAGCCGTTGCGGCCTCTTCGATACGGAGGTCACTTCGACGTTGGCGAGCTGTTCCAGCGACAGGTCCACCAGGCTGGCCGTGCGCTGGTATTGCGCGTGCGCCGCCGGAATGCCGGCGGCGAGCGAGAGGCCGGCCAATGTCGCGGCGAACGAACGTGAGAGTTTCTGCATCTTCTTTTTATTTCTGGGAGATGCCATTATTCCCGCGCCGGCGACGTCGGAAGATCGGTATTCGCCCTCTCCCGGCGTCCGCCGCGGTCAGGTCGGTGTCCCTGAGAGCGCCCGCCGATACTGCACCGCCTCGGCGACATGCCCCACCTGCGTGGTGGCCGCGCCGGCAAGGTCGGCGATCGTGCGCGCGACCTTGAGCGCGCGGTGTGTCGAACGCGCGCTCCACCCCAGGCGTGCGGCGGCGATGTTCAGGAACTTCGCGCTCGCGGCATCGAGCGCTGCATGCAGATCGATCTCCTTGCCCTGCAGGCCCTGGTTGGCCTTGCCCTGCCGGTGCATTGCCCGCTCGCGCGCCGCCTCGCAACGCTCGCGGATGGCCTGGGTCGACTCGCCCGGCGGGGCCTGCAGCAACTGATCCGCCGGCAAGGTCGGCACTTCGACGTGCAAGTCGATGCGATCGAGCAGCGGTCCACTGAGCTTGCCCTGGTAGCGCGACACCTGATCCGGCGTGCAGCGGCAAGGCTTGTGGGGAGAACCTCGGTAGCCGCAGGGGCAGGGGTTCATCGCGCCGACGAACTGGAAGCGCGCCGGAAACACCTCGCGCCGCGCAGCCCGCGAAATCGTGATGTGGCCGGATTCGAGTGGCTCGCGCAAGGCCTCCAGCGCGGCGCGCGGGAACTCCGGCAGTTCGTCGAGAAACAGCACGCCGTGGTGCGCGAGTGAAATTTCGCCGGGCCGCGGCGGAGATCCGCCGCCCACCAACGCGACCGCACTGGCCGAGTGATGTGGGCTGCAGGTGGGGCGCAGCCCCCAGCGCTCCTGCGCGAACTGCCCGGCCAGACTCGCGATGGCGGCGGTCTCCAGCGCCTCTTCGGTCGTCATGGCGGGCAGGAGTCCCGCAAAGCGCTGTGCGAGCATCGACTTGCCCGAGCCGGGCGGACCGAGAAGCAGCAGCGAGTGGCCGCCTGCGGCCGCGATCTCGAGTGCACGCTTCGCGCCGGCCTGGCCCTTCACATCAGCCAGGTCCGCGTAGGCGGCCGGCGCCGCACAGGGCTGTGCCACCATGCGCGCCCAGCCTTCTCCCGGCTCGCCCTCTTGCCCCGGCAGGAACTGGCGCACCACGTCCAGCAGGTGATCGGCGCGATAGACCTGGGCCTGGGGCACCAGCGCCGCTTCCTCGGCGCTGCCGGGCGGCAGCACCAGCTTCGCGGCGCCGCCGGCACCATGCAGCGCGAGGCTCATCGCCAGCGCGCCGCGCACGGGCCGCAGCTGGCCCGATAGCGACAACTCGCCTGCAAATTCATAGCCCGCCAGGCGTGCTGCGTCGACCTGTCCGCTCGCGGCCAGGATGCCCAGGGCGATGGGCAGGTCGAACCGGCCAGAGTCTTTCGGCAGGTCTGCAGGCGCCAGGTTCACCGTGATGCGCTTGTTGTGCGGGAATTCCAACCCGCAGTTCTGCAGCGCGGAACGCACGCGCTCACGCGCTTCCTTCACTTCCACATCGGCCAGCCCCACGAGCGTGAAGTTGGGCAGGCCATTGGCCAGATGCACCTCGACGGTGACGGCGGCCGCCTCCAAGCCAACCAAGGCCCGGCTTTGCACCAGAGACAAACTCACGTATCAATCCCTCCCCATGTCGGTGCATGTTTCCCCTTGGTGCTGGAAAAAAACCAAGATCGCACCACGGCGGTGCAAGTTAATGCCCTTTTTGCCGTCTCAAGGCTTAACGAACTCGACCATGCCTTGGTGCACGTGGAAACAGAACTTGTGACTTATGGCACGCCTCCTGCTTAGTTGAGTTCATCTGCTTTTACTTACCTCAGGAGCCCTTAGTGAAACTCAAGACGACCCAGAAAATGGTTTTGGCCGCGATGGCCCTTTCCGGCGCCGCGTTCGCCCAGACCAAGGCGCCCGAGCCGGACTACACGCTCTCCTATAACGTGGGCGCCGTGACCGACTACCGCTACCGCGGTATTTCGCAGTCGCGCCTGAAGCCGGCCCTGCAGGGCGGTGCCGACTTCGCGCACAAGAGCGGCTTCTACCTAGGCACCTGGGCTTCCACGATCAAGTGGATCAAGGACGCCGGCGGCGATGCCCCGATCGAGTGGGATATCTACGGCGGCTACAAGGGCAGCTTCGGCGCCGTCGGCTACGACGTGGGCTTACTTCGCTACCAGTACCCCAGCCATGACCTGGCCGTGAGCCCCAACACCACGGAAATCTACGGCGCGGCCACGTTCGGCGTCGCCACGCTGAAGTACTCGCATGCCGTCACCAACCTGTTCGGCTTCGCCGACAGCAAGAACAGCTACTACCTCGACGCCAGCGCCACGTTCGACGTGGGCAACGGCTGGTCGGTCGTGCCCCACGTCGGCTACCAGAAGGTCAAGAACTTCTCCCCCGCCTCGTACACCGACTACTCGCTCACCGTGGCGAAGGACTTCGGCAACGGCTTCTCCGCCAGCGTGGCGCTCGTGGGCACGGACGCGGACGACAGTGTCTATGTGACGCCCGCCGGCAAGTTCACCGGCAAGACCGGCGGCGTGCTGGGCGTGAAGTACAGCTTCTGACCTGCCAATCCAAAGGAGAGAAGACATGAAACTGATAACGGCCATCATCAAACCGTTCAAGCTGGACGAAGTGCGCGAAGCGCTCTCCGGCATCGGCGTGCAGGGCATCACCGTTACCGAGGTCAAGGGCTTCGGACGGCAGAAGGGCCACACGGAGCTCTACCGCGGCGCGGAATACGTGGTCGATTTCCTCCCCAAGGTGAAGATCGAGGCAGCGGTGTCCGACGACCTGGTGGATCGCGTGATCGAAGCCGTCGAAGCGGCGGCGCGGACGGGGAAGATCGGCGACGGCAAGATCTTTGTCTACGACCTCGAGCAGGTCGTGCGCATCCGCACTGGCGAAACAGGCAAGGAGGCGCTGTAACGCAGCGACCCCTTCACAACAGAGAGACATGACCATGAGAAAACTTCTCGCCTCCCTGGCCCTCGGCCTGGGTCTTCTCGCCGGCGGCACGGCCGCCTTCGCTCAAGCGCCCGCCGCGCCCGTGGCTTCGGCGCCTGTCGCCGCCGCGTCGGAAGCGGCCGCACCCGCTGCGGCTGCGGCAGCCGCCCCCGTCGCTGCCGCAGCGGCTTCTGCGCCCGCCGCAGCCGCTGCGCCGGCCCCCGTCCCCAACAAGGGCGATACCGCCTGGATGACCGTGGCCACCGTGCTGGTGATCCTGATGACCATCCCCGGCCTCGCGTTGTTCTATGGCGGCCTGGTCCGCAGCAAGAACATGCTGTCCGTGCTGATGCAAGTGTTCGTCGTGAGTTCGATGATCTACGTGCTGTGGGTGCTGTACGGCTATAGCGTGGCCTTCACCGGCGGCAGCCCGTTCATGGGCGGCTTCGACAAGCTGTTCCTCAAGGGCGTGACGCCGGATTCCATCGCCGCAACCTTCAGCAAGGGCGTCGTGATTCCCGAGCTCAGCTTCGTCGCCTTCCAGGCCACGTTCGCGGCCATCACCTGCGCGCTGATCGTCGGCGCCTTTGCCGAGCGCATCAAATTCTCCGCGGTGCTGCTGTTCTGCGCGATCTGGTTCACGTTCAGCTACCTGCCGATCGCCCACATGGTCTGGTACTGGGACGGCCCGGACGCGATCACCGACGCCGCCTCGCTGGAGAAAGTCACCGCCGCGGCGGGCTGGCTCTGGGCCAAGGGCGCGCTCGACTTCGCGGGCGGCACCGTGGTGCACATCAACGCCGGTGTCGCCGGCCTGGTAGGCGCCTACGTTCTGGGCAAGCGCATCGGCTACGGCAAGGAATCCTTCGCGCCGCACAGCCTGACGCTGACGATGGTGGGTGCCGCGCTGCTGTGGGTGGGCTGGTTCGGCTTCAACGCCGGCTCGAACCTCGAAGCCAACGGCCTCACCGCACTGGCCTTCGTCAACACGCTGGTTGCCACCGCCGCCGCCACGCTCTCGTGGATCGCCGGTGAGGCACTGTCCAAGGGCAAGGGCTCGATGCTGGGCGCCGCGTCCGGCGCCGTCGCCGGCCTGGTGGCCATCACCCCGGCGTGCGGATTCGTCGGCCCGGCCGGTGCGATCGTGATCGGCCTCTTGGCCGGCCTGATCTGCCTGTGGGGCGTCAACGGCCTCAAGCGCATGCTCGGCGCCGACGACTCGCTGGACGTGTTCGGCGTCCACGGTGTCGGCGGCATCCTGGGTGCGCTGCTGACGGGCGTGTTCGCCTCGCCCTCCCTGGGCGGCACAGGCGTGTACGACTACGTGGCCAACAAGGTCGGCGAGAGCTACTCGATCGGCGGCCAGGTCTGGATCCAGGCGCAGGCCGTGCTCACCACCATCGTGTGGTCGGCCGTGGTTGCCTTCGTCGCCTACAAGATCGTTGACCTGCTGATCGGCCTGCGCGTGACGGAAGAGGAAGAGCGCGAAGGCCTGGACATCTCGTCACACGGCGAAACCGCGTACAACCGCTAACCGTCCACCGACGAGCAAGAGTCTCCTTTGGATGTTCGGCCCGCGAGAGCTTCGGCTCCAGCGGGCCGTTTTTTTGGGCGGTTACCTGGCAACCAGCGTGATTCGCGCCTGCTGGCCGTCGCGCTCCAGCGCCACGCCGTCTGCATGCGCCAGGGCCTGCACCTCCTGCCATTCCAGCAGGCGGTAAGGCGCATCGCCCGCAAAGCCTTGCGACCCGTCCGTCGGGGTGACGGTGACAGTGAGCACCGCCCGGCCCACATCGGCCGAAGCAGTCAGCACCACGTCGGCAGGTGAAGAAGCGTGATCCGTGAGCGCGACCAGGACGGCAGGCAGCACGTTGCGCAAAGAAGCACGGGATACCTCGAGGGGGACAGCGCCCACCTCATCCTTGAGGGTGAATCCGCGGAAGTTGAAGTTGCTGCGCAACATGGCGACGGATTCCTGCACACCGGCGTCGATTGCGATACCGACGCCGTCCTCGGGCGCGAGCCAGGTGACGACGTCCAGGCACGACTGCACGGCCGCGCGCGAGAATCCGTTGATCTTGGTCATGCTCTCGTGCACCTGACCCAGGTCGGGGTCGGGCAGGCGCAGCCGGCGCTCCATCACCTCGGTGATCATGCCGATGGGCTGCAAGTGCACCACCATGTGGTGCCGCATCGCAAAAGCCAGCCGGCGCAGCAATGCGTAGCGCGCGGCTTCCACTTGCCGGTCGACGGGCCCCCAGCTGGGCTGTTGTTCGTTCTGCATCCCTTGTTTCGCCGTTGATGACGCGCAAGCGCCGCGCTTATGTTACCGGTTTGTGCCACGGCCGGGGCATTTCGGCCGCGCGCCGCGGGCACAATCCGCCGTGTTGGGCAACGAGGACATGAGATGAACTCCTGGCGGACCGTGATCGCGCAACCGGACGAGCTCGGCGAGTCGCCGTTCTGGCACCCCGAAGATCGCAAGCTGTACTGGGTCGACATTCCGGCGCGGCAAGTCCGCCGGGCCGATCCGCGATCGGGCCGGGCCGAGAATTGGGCCATGCCGCTCGAGCCGGGCTGCATCGCGCCGGTGCGCGGCGGCGGCTTCGTGATAGCGCTGCGCGACGGGGTTTATCGCGCGCCGGCCTGGGGCACGGCCCCCCTTTTGGTGGCCAGGTTTGCGCACGACACCAAGACCACCCGCTTCAACGACGGCAAGGCCGACCCGGCGGGGCGTTTCTGGGCCGGCACCATGTACGAGCCGCGAGATGCCCGCCGGGCCGAGCTCTACAGCATCGACCTGCGCAATGCAGACGGCGAGCCGCTCATCGAACTCAAGGCAGGCAACGCCGTCATCGCAAATGGGCTGGCGTGGTCGCCCGATGCTTCCACCGTCTACTGGGCCGACACGCCCAACCACGTCATCCATGCGTGGCGGTGGGACGCGAACAGTAACGGCATGCACGACCACCGGGTCTTCACGCACTTCCCGCCCAAGCCGGCCGGATGGAAACCCGGCGACGCCGGCTATGGTGGACGCCCCGACGGCGCGGCGGTGGATGTGGAGGGCAACTACTGGTGCGCGATGTTCGAAGGCGGGCGGCTGCTCAAGCTCTCGGCTTCAGGCGAAATCCTCGCCGAGATTCCCGTGCCGGTACGCTGCCCCACCATGCCGTGCTTCGGCGGAGATGACCTTCGCACCCTGTTCGTGACCAGCGCCAGCTACAACCGCTCGCCCGAGGAGCTCGCCGCGCTGCCGCAATCGGGCTGCATCATCGCCATGCAGGTGGACGTGCCGGGCCTGCCGGTGAATTTCGTCAGCGTTTGATTTCAAAAAGATCAAGCGCGCTGTGCGCGGACCGGCCGGCGCCGCGCGTAACATCTGCGCATGGACTCCATTCTCGACCAGCTGGGCGAGCGCATCCGCGCCGCATCGGCCGCCGGTACACAACTTCGCATCCGCGGCGGCGGCAGCAAAGACTTCTACGGTGGGCGGCTGGAAGGCGAGCTGCTGGAGACGGCCCCGCTGGCCGGCATCATCAGCTACGAGCCCAGTGAGCTCGTCGTGACGGTGCGTGCCGGCACGACGCTGGCCGAACTGGAAGCGGCACTGGCCGAGCGCGGCCAATGCCTGCCGTTCGAGCCGCCTCATTTCGACGTGGGTGCCACCGTGGGCGGGATGGTGGCCACAGGCTTGAGCGGGCCGGCGCGCGCCAGTGTCGGTGCGGTGCGCGACTATGTCCTTGGTGTCACGCTTATCAATGGCAAGGGTGAGCTGCTGACCTTCGGGGGGCAGGTCATCAAGAACGTTGCGGGCTACGATGTGTCACGCCTGATGGTGGGCGCGATGGGTACGCTGGGACTCATCGCCCAAATCAGCCTGAAGGTCCTCCCCATGGCCCCTGCGGAGGCGACACTCAGGTTCGAGATGACGCAGGCAGAGGCGCTCCGATGCCTCAATATCTGGGGCGGCCAGCCGTTGCCACTCAATGCCAGTTGCTGGGTAGGCGACGCGGGGCCCCCGACGCTGTGTGTGCGCCTGCGCGGCGCCCGGGCCGCGGTGGATGCTGCATGCAAGGCGATGGGCGGAGAGCGCCAGGACAACACCGCGGCCGCGCACGACTGGGTGATGCGCCGCAACCAGCGCTTGCCGTGGTTCGAGCAGCGCGGCGAGCGCGATCTGTGGCGGCTCTCGGTGGCGCAGACCGCGCCGGCGATGGATTTGCCCGAGCCGCCGCTCGTCGAATGGCACGGCGCGCAGCGCTGGGTGCGCGCCGGGGCGGGCGATGCGCGGCGCTTGCGCGACGCGGCCTCGCGCGCGGGCGGCCACGCAACGCTCTTCGCACTCGGCAAGCACAGGACGGAGCCGGAAGGCCGTTTCGCACCGCTCGCACCACCACTTGACCGAATTCATCGCGACATGAAGCGTGAATTCGACCCCGCCGGCATCTTCAATCGCGGTCGCATGTACCCTGATTTCTAGGCCTTCATGCAGACCCATCTTTCCCCCGAATTCAAGGACACTCCCGAGGGCCGCGAGGCCGAGGCGATCCTGCGAAAGTGCGTGCATTGTGGCTTTTGCACGGCCACTTGCCCGACCTACCAGGTGCTCGGCGACGAACTCGACGGCCCGCGCGGCCGCATCTACCTCATCAAGCAGGTGCTGGAGGGCGAGCAGCCGACGCAAAAGACCCAGCTGCACCTGGACCGGTGCCTCACCTGCCGCAATTGCGAGAGCACCTGCCCGAGCGGCGTGGAGTATGGGCACCTGGTCGACATCGGCCGGCGGATCGTGGACGAGAAGGTGCCGCGCGGCGCGAGCGCCAATGCCTTGCGCTGGACCCTGAAGGAGGGGCTGCCCTCGCCGCTCTTCGCGCCGGCGATGAAGATGGGCCAGGCCGTGCGCGGCCTGCTGCCCAAGGTGTTGCAGGCCAAGGTGCCTGCCCGGCAGCAGGCCGGTATCCTGCCCTCGCGTGAGCACGCACGCAAGGTGCTGATGCTGGCCGGTTGCGTTCAGCCGTCGATGATGCCCAACATCAACAGCGCCACGGCGCGGGTGCTGGACGCCGCCGGGATCCAGACGCTCATCGCCCCGTCGGCGGGTTGTTGCGGCGCAGTGAAGTTCCATCTCAACGACCAGGTGGGCGGGCGGGCTCAGATGCGCGCCAACATCGACGCCTGGTGGCCTTATGTTCAAAGCGGCAGGGTCGAGGCGATCGTGATGAACGCCTCCGGCTGCGGCGTCACGGTGCGCGAATACGGGCACTTCCTGCGGCACGACGCGGCGTACTCCGCCAAGGCCGAGCGCATTAGCGAACTCACTCGCGACCTGAGCGAGTTGCTGCCCGACATCGTGCCGGCGCTGCGCGGCAAGGTGAAGGCGCCGGCCGGCCTGCTGGCCTTTCATCCGCCGTGCAGCCTGCAGCATGGGCAGCAACTGCGCGGTGGCGTCGAGAAATATCTTGGCGAGCTCGGCTTCACCGTTCGGGTGGCGCTGGGCGAATCGCACCTGTGTTGCGGCTCGGCCGGGACGTACTCCGTCCTGCACCCCGAAATCGCGCAAGAACTGCGCGACCGCAAGCTCGGCCACCTGGGCGAGCTCGAGCCTCAGGCCATCGTGTCGGCGAACATGGGCTGCATCGCGCACCTGCAGAGCGGCACCCGGACACCGGTGAGGCATTGGGTGGAGATACTGGACGAGTGCTTGCGCTCCTGACACCACCTTGTCAGGAGGCGCGTCGCACAGTAACGTCCCTCCATGCGCCGCGCCGACCGTCTATTCCACATCATCCAGCTGATCCGGGGCCGCCGCCTGACCACGGCGGCTTACCTCGCGCAGCGCCTGGAAGTGTCGGAGCGCACGATCTACCGCGACGTGGCCGACCTTCAATTCCAGGGAGTGCCCCTCGAGGGCGAGGCGGGTGTTGGCTACCGGCTGGGCGCGGGGTTCGATCTTCCGCCCATGATGTTCACGCAGGACGAAGCCAAGGCGCTCGTCGCTTCGGTGCGCATGGCGCAGGTGTGGCTCGATCCGGCGTTGGCGCAGAGTGCCGAAGACGCGCTTGGCAAGATCCTGTCGGTGCTGCCGGTCGAGGCGCGGGTCGCGGCGGAAGCGCTGGCCGTGTACGCGCCGCCCGGCGGCCTGCCCCAGTCGGCGCAGCGCACGTTGCAAACCCTGCGCGAGGCGGTGCACGAGCGCTGCAAGGTCTTCATCAACTACCGAGACCTCGCCGATAAACCCAGCGAGCGCACCTTGCGCCCGCTCGGCTGTTTTTACTGGGGCAAGGTCTGGACGCTGGCCGCCTGGTGCGAGCAGCGCAACGATTTCCGCAGCTTCCGGGTGGACCGCGTCACCTCCGTGCGTCGGCTGGAGGAGCGTTTCCGCGACGAGCCGGGGCGCACCCTGGCCGACCTCGCCCGCCTGAACGAGGCGCGCGCCCGCGAGCAAGGCTGGGCGAGCTGAGGCACCTCAGGCGAGTGCCGCCTCGATATCCTTCGCCAGTTTCGCCGGCTCATCGTTGGGGGCGTAGCGCTTAAGCACCGTGCCGTCCTTCCCGACGAGAAACTTGGTGAAGTTCCATTTAATGGTGGTGCTTCCCAGAAGGCCCGGCGCTTCAGTCGTGAGCCACTGGAACAGCGGATCCGCCGCGGGCCCCTTCACGTCGATCTTGGCCATCATCGGGAAGCTCACGCCCCAGTTGAGCTGGCAGAACTGCGCAATCTCATCATTGCTGCCCGGGTCCTGCGCGCCGAACTGGTTGCAGGGGAAGCCCAGCACCACCAGCCCCTTCTTTCCGTAGGTCTTGTGCAGCTCTTCCAGTCCGCCGAATTGCGGGGTGAAGCCGCACGCGCTGGCCGTGTTGACAATCAGAAGCGCCTTGCCCTTGAACTTTTCCAGCGACACGGTCGTGCCGTCGATCTGCCGTGCCTCGAAGTCGTAGATGCTTGTCATGGATCGATTGTGCGTCAAGCCCCGTCGGCTTGCTCGCCCTCGGGCCACGCCGACCACGCTGCCGCCGCGAGGATCAGCGCGCCGCCCGTGAGTGTGCGGGCTGTCAGCTCCGCCGCGCCCAGCGCCACCGACGACAGGCTGGCAAACACCACCTCCGACAGCATGATCAGCGCCGCCGCGTGGGCATTGAGCCGTGACGCGCCGTATTGGAGCGCGACGTTGCTCGCCAGGAAACCCAGGCTCAACGCCAGCCCCACGCCAGCCCACGCCCACTGAGGCGGGGGCGGTGTCGAGACGATGCCGGCCATCGTCCCCAGCACGCCCGCCGCGGTGGCCAGCAGAGCGCCGCCCGCGAACATCGCGAGGATGCGAGCCTCGGGCGCAACGCCATGCAGCTTGCGCAAGAGGATGTTGGTGAGCGCGAAGCTGAAGCCGCCGTCTTGAGCACGATGACGACGCCGCCCAGGGCCAGCACCAGCCGCACGAGGCCAAGCGGCGTGGGCCGCTCGCCGAGCAGGGGCCATGCCAACACCACCGTCCATGCCGGCATGAGGTAGAACAGCAGCACCACGCGCACCACATCGCCCACCGTCACCGCCCAATTGAAGCCCACGTTGGTCATGCCCGCCGCGGCCAGCAGCAGCCAGAGCACCGGCTGGCCGACAAAGCCCCGCCAGGATTGCGGGCGCACCACCATCAACAAGGCCATCGAGACGAAGTAGATCAACGCCGTCGCCCACAAGGGATGCAGGCCATGGCCCTGCAATTCGCGAAAGGGCCACCAGGAGACACCCCAGACGAATGCGTTGAGCACCAGTGCCAGGGCTGGCAACACGGCGCCCGCCCGGGCGCTGCGGCTAACCATGCACGTTGTCGTGGCGGGCGATTTCGAGCAGGTGCTCGACTTCCTCGCGGTACTTGACGCAGTTGCTCTTGTGCCAGCGCTGGATGATCCACATCACGCCGGCGACGATCACGCCAAAGCCGGTGATGGCCACGAAGGCGGACAGGCCCATGCCGGCCGACAGGCTGTACAAGGCGCCCAGGCCGAGGATGCAGGCCTGTTCGTTGAAGTTCTGCACGGCGATCGAGCGGCCCGCACCCATCAGGTTGTGGCCGCGATGTTGCAGGAGGGCGTTCATCGGCACCACCATGAAGCCGCCAATCGCGCCGAGCAGGATCAGGAAGGGCGCGGCCACCCAGACGTTGCTGATGAAATTCATGAGGATCACGAACAGGCCCATCGCGATGCCCAATGGCATGACGCTGGTTGCCATGTCCAGCCGCATGCGCACCGAGGCCACTACGGCGCCGATGGCGGTACCCATCGCCACGACCCCGGACAGGGCGGAGGCCTGCGTGGTGCTGTAGCTCAGTGCCGCGGCGCTCCAGGCCAGGATGATGTAGCGCAGGTTGCCGCTCACGCCCCAGATCAGCGTCGTGGTGGCCAGTGAAATCTGCCCCAGCTTGTCGCGCCACAGGCGCGAATTGCAAGTCCAGAAATCGGGCACCAGCTCCAGCGGGTTCTTGGGCATGGGCCGCATCTCGACACCGGTGTGCGGGATGCGGGTGTTGAACCACGCCGCGAGCATGTAGATGAAGATCAGCACGAAGATCGCCGCTTCGGGCCCGGTGTCGATGCCGGTGTCGAACAGCGGGAAATCGAATGACAGCATGCGGCTCGCAATCGCGTGGCCGACCAGCTGGCCGCCCAGCAGGATGCCCAGGATGATGGAGGCAATGGTCAGGCCTTCGATCCAGCCGTTGGCCTTGACCAACTGGGACGAGGGCAGCAGCTCGGTGAGGATGCCGTACTTGGCCGGCGAATACGCGGCGGCGCCCAGGCCCACCACCGCGTAGGCCAGGAGCGGGTGCAGGCCGAACAGCATCAACAGACACCCCACCACCTTGATCGCATTACTCGCGAACATCACCTTGCCCTTGGGCATGGCATCGGCGAAGGCGCCCACGAAGGGCGCGAGCACCACGTAGAACAATGCGAACATGGGCACCAATGCGGCGCGCTGCCATTCGGCGGCGCCGCCTGTCCTGAGCAATTCGACCGCGGCCACGAACAAAGCGTTGTCAGCCAGCGACGAGAAGAACTGCGCCGACATGATGGTGTAAAAACCGCGCTTCATTGGCTAGGTTGTGGCGCATCAGCAGGGGCTGACGGCGGGTTTTTTAAGTCTGTCTCCAAGCGACAACGGGTTATATCACGCGGGGTAGTGAGAAAATGCCCCCATGCCACGCCCCATCCAGGCCACTATCCACACTGAATCGCTGCGCCGCAATCTCGCTCGCATGCGACAGGCCGCGCCCGACGTCAAGGTCTGGGGTGTCGTCAAGGCCAATGCCTATGGCCACGGCATCGAGCGGGTATGGGAGGGTTTGCGCGGCGCCGACGGCTTCGCGCTGCTCGACTTGAATGAGGCGGAGCGGGTGCGCGCCCTGGGGTGGCGCGGGCCCATCCTGCTGCTCGAAGGCGTCTTCGAGGCGCGCGACCTGGAGCTGTGCTCACGCCTGAACCTGTGGCACGCGGTGCACTGCGACGAGCAGATCGACATGCTCGCCATGCACAAGACGCACCAGCCGCATCGCGTCTTCCTCAAGATGAATTCCGGCATGAACCGGCTGGGGTTTGCTCCGCAGCGCTTTCGCGCGGCCTGGACTCGCCTTGACGCACTGCCGCAAGTCGACGAGATCTCGCTCATGACCCACTTCAGCGATGCCGACGGCGACCGGGGCATCGCCCACCAGGTGGAAGTGTTCGAGGACATCACGCGCGACCTGCCCGGCGAGCGCACTTTGTCCAACAGCGCGGCCAGCCTGCGCTTCGGCACACAGGCACCGGTGCGCGCCGACTGGATCCGGCCCGGCATTGCGGTGTACGGCAGCGCCCCTGATTTTCCCCAGCACGACATCGCGCATTGGGGGCTCGAACCGACAATGACGCTGGCAACGCGCATCATCGCCGTGCAGCATCTCGTGCCCGGCGACACGGTCGGCTATGGCTCCAGCTTCACCGCCGACGCGCCCCTTCGCATCGGGGTCATCGCCTGCGGCTACGCGGACGGTTACCCGCGCCACTGCACCACCGGCACGCCAGTGCTGGTGGAGGGAGTGCGCACCCGACTGATCGGCCGCGTCAGCATGGACATGGTGACCGTGGACCTGACACCGGTGCCGAATGCGGGTTTCGGCAGCGAGGTCACGCTGTGGGGCCGCGCGTCGAACGGCGCGGTGATCTCCGTCGACGAGCCCGCGCAGGCCGCCGGCACGGTGGGTTACGAGCTGATGTGCGCGTTGGCGCAGCGTGTGCCGGTCTTGGTGGACTAGCTGACCTCGCGCGGTGGCTCGTGTGCTATCCCGGAAGTTCATCGCGGTAGCGGGATCAGGGCGCCGGTGCGCTCTACTCCGCGGCTGTCCCCCGCCGCCCACGGCCCGTCGCCCGCACACGGCGCCTGCTAGTTCCGCGATCGCGCAGTTACTTTCGGGACAGGACACTTAGCGCCGCCGCATCCCCAGCACCATCACGGCGCCGACCACGATCAGCGCACCGACGACCTGCACCGGCGCGATAGATTGGCCCAGGATCAGCCACCCGAGCACCAGCGCGAAGACAGGCTCGACGTTCATGATCGCCGAGTTGCCGACGACGCCGAGGCGCGGCAGCACGGTGAACATGATCGTGAAGGCCGTCCCGTAGAGGAACGTGAGGATGGCCAGACCCCACCAACCCGGAGCGGCCGTGGGAAGGTGGAAGCCGCCCTGAATGCCCACCGTCGCGAGGGCGACGAGGCCGGCGATGGTCATGGTGGTGGCGGTGCGCACTCGGCCGTCCACGTCGCCGGCTTCGTGCTGCGTGAAGACGAGCGCCAAGCCGAACGTGCCGGCAGCGGCCAGCGCGAACGCCACGCCGGCGCCGATGCGCGCCCACTGCGCCGATGCGCCCAGGCCCGAGGCCGCGCCGAAGACATCCAGCGCCAGCGCCAGGCCCACGAGGATCACCGGCATCGCGACCAGCATCGCGCGTTCCGGCCGCTGGCGATAGACCACGCGGGCCCAGAACGCCGTCCAGATCGGGTAGGTGTTGAAGGCGAGCAGCGCCAGCGCGACGGGTAGCCGCGCCACCGCGGAGTACAGGCACAGGCTCTGCACGCCGATCAAGAGCCCGATCACCGGCAGCATCTGTTTGTGGCGTGCGGTGAATCGAACCCGCGCGCCCTGTAAGACCAACAGCGCGATGATGACGACGGCCGTCACGAGGCTGCGGAACACCACGGCCGTCGCGACGTCGACGCCGTTGTTGAACGCGATGCGCGCTGCAACGTGGTTCGCGCCCATCATCAGCGCGATCAGCAGCAGCGTGGCAAATGCCGTGCCGCTCAGGGCGCGAGGGCTGGTCATCGGCGCAGCGCGCGCACCCGCTTGCTCACCGGGAGTCCCGATCGTCGCGAATGATGTCTACGGACACGGGCTGAACTCACGGAGCCTTTCGACGTGCGCGCTCGGCACTGGCCAAGTCTTCCAGCACCGCCACCGTCTCCTCCCAGCCGATGCAGCCATCCGTGACGCTCTGGCCGTAACGCAGCCCGGCGCGGCCGTCGGTGATGTCCTGACGGCCTTCGACGAGGTGGCTCTCAAGCAGCACACCCGCAATCGCGCGCGAGCCTCCGGCCACCTGCCGCGCGATGTCGGCGGCCACCTCGGGCTGCCTCCGGTAGTCCTTGGTGCTGTTGCCGTGACTGCAATCGACCAGCAGCCGTGGCGGCAGCCCCGCATCGGCGAGCGCGCGGGCAGCCGCATCCACGTTTGCGGAATCGTAGTTGGGTCCACTGTTGGCGCCGCGCAGAACGAGGTGTGCGTCGGGGTTGCCGGTCGTGGTCACCACGATCGCGCGACCCTCCAGAGAAATACTGGGAAAGCGATGCGCCTGCGCCGCAACATGAATGGCGTCAATGGCCACCTGCACGCTGCCGTTGGTCGCGTTCTTGAAACCCAGCGGTGCCGACAGCGCGGAGGCCATCTGGCGATGCAGCGGACTCTCCACCGTACGCGCGCCGATCGCGCCCCAGCAGAGAAGCTCGGCGTAGTACTGCGGCGTGACGAGGTCGAGGATCTCGGAGGCGGCGGGCACGCCTAGCCGCGCGCACTCCAGCAGGATGCGCCGCGCAGCCCGCAGGCCTTCGCCGATGTCGCCCACTCCGTCCAGGCCCGGGTCGTAGATCAGGCCCTTCCAGCCCATGCGCGTGCGCGGCTTCTCGAAGTACACGCGCATGACGGGGAACAGGGCGTCGGCGGTGCGATCCATGACCTCGCGCAGGCGGCCCGCGTATTCGATGGCCGAGGCCGGATCGTGAATCGAGCACGGGCCGACGATCACCAGCAGGCGCGGATCCTCGCCGCGCAGGATGCTGCGCACGGTGTCACGCGAGTGCGCGATGTGCTCTGCCTGTGCTTCGCTGCAGGGCAATTCCTGCTGGAGCGCGAGCGGCGTGGGCAGCGCATCCTCGCGCGCGATGTGAAGGTCCGAGATGCGGGTAGTCATTCGTGCGATGCGCTCGGGAAAATGAAACCAGCTTAATACAGCCCGCGAACCCGCGCGTGCAGCCGCGCCAAGCCCAGCAGCGCGTCCGTGAACGGCGTCGGCACCTGGGTAAGCTCACCCAGCTCCTTCACCACCGTGACGAGCGCATCCAGCTCCACCGCCTTGCCGGCCTCCACGTCCTGCAACATCGAGGTCTTGAAGGCGCCGAGCTTGCGCGTGACCGCGTGGCGGTCTTCCGGGCTCTGGTCGATCGGGATGCCAATTCGCGCGCCGATCTCCCTGGCCTCCAGCATCACGCTCTGGATGAATCCACGCACCAGGTCGTCGTCCAGCACGCGGTCGGTGGTGGCGCCGGTGATCGCGCTCACGGGGTTCATCGTCATGTTGCCCCAGAGCTTGAACCAGGCGTCCTTCTGGATCTGGTCCGATATCTCGGCGTCGAAGCCGGCCCGCGCAAGCAGCGCCGCAAGCTCGCGCACGCGCGGCGTCTTGTCACCGGAAGGCTCGCCGATGATCAGCTTGTTGCCGAAGTGGTGCGCAACAACGCCTGGCTCCTTGAGAGAGCAGCTCGCATGCACCACGCAGCCGATGATGTGAGAGGCCGGCACGGCCTTCGCAATGCTGCCGTCCGGATCGATCGACGTCAGCCGCGTGCCGGCATAACGTCCGCCGAAGCCTTCGAAGAACCACCACGGCACGCCGTTCATCGCCGTGAGCACCACGGTGTCCGGGCCGATCAGCGGCGCGATGGTTTTGGCGACTTGCGCCTGCAGCGCCTCGAGCGTCGCGCCACGCGCCACCACGCTAACCTCGCAGCCCGCGCGCGCGAGCTTCACGCCGAGCCATCCGCCGATTGCCCCGGCGCCGTAGATGCAGACCCTCATGTTGTCAATTCTTGTAGCTTGTGTCGGTGCGATCCACGCGCCGCACCAGTGCATCGAACACATCCTGCCCCGCGCCGAACTGCGCGTCGAACTGGAACGAATCTGAAGTGGTCTTCGCGGCCACGGCGGGGGGCACGGCGATCGACGGT
>JAQZBU010000100.1 GCA_029237735.1 Ramlibacter sp.
ACGCCCTGGTGCTGGCGGCCGCGTATGTGGCCGGCGTCAGCCGCGCGTTCACCATCGGAGGTGCCCAGGCCGTCGCGGCACTCGCCTACGGCACTGAAAGCATCCCGCGTGTGGACAAGATCACGGGTCCCGGCAACGCCTACGTCGCCAGCGCCAAGCGCCGTGTCTTCGGCCAAGTGGGCATCGACATGATCGCGGGCCCCAGCGAGATCCTCGTCCTCGCCGACGGCACGACACCGCCTGACTGGGTGGCGATGGACTTGTTCTCCCAGGCCGAGCACGACGAACTTGCGCAAAGCATCCTTCTGTGCCCCGACGCCAGCTATATCGACAAGGTGCAGGCCGAGATCGACCGCCTGCTACCGGAGATGCCGCGCGCGGAGATCATCGCGAAGTCACTCAACGGCCGAGGCGCGCTGATCCACACCCGCAGCATGGAAGAAGCCTGCGAGATCAGCAATCGCATTGCTCCGGAGCACCTGGAGATCGCCAGCAGCGATCCGCACAAGTGGGAGCCCCTGCTTAAACACGCAGGCGCGATCTTCCTGGGCGCATTCACCAGCGAGTCGCTGGGCGACTACTGCGCCGGGCCGAACCACGTGCTGCCCACCAGCAGCACGGCTCGTTTTTCCAGCCCGCTCGGCGTGTACGACTTCCAGAAGCGAAGCAGCATCATCGAAGTAAGCGAGGCAGGCGCGCAGGCACTCGGCATCATCGCCGCCGAACTGGCCCACGGCGAGGGGCTGCAAGCCCACGCACGCGCCGCCGAGATGAGGCTCAAGCGATGAGAAGCCGCGACCCGATGCGAGCCGGGGGTGTGAGTACCGCTGGGCCGCCCCAAGGTGCGAAGGCCCCCTCGGGGGGCAGCGCAGCGGGCCTGCCCGCAAGCGTGGGGGTCAGTGTCTTCCGGCAGGATGTTCAGTCCATGCATGCCTATGCGATCCAGCCATCGGCTGGCATGGTCAAGCTGGACGCGATGGAGAACCCGCACCGCCTTCCGCCCGAATTGCAGGACGAGCTGGGCAGGCGGCTCGGCGCACTGGCGCTGAACCGCTACCCAGGCGAGCGAACCAACCAGCTGCGCGACGCGCTGGCGGCCCACGCGGGGATGCCCGAGGGCTTCGACATCATGCTGGGCAACGGCTCCGACGAGCTGATCTCGCTGATCGCCATGGTTTGCGACGTGCCGGGCGCGGCCATCCTGGCGCCGGTACCAGGCTTCGTCATGTACGCCATGAGCGCGCAGCTGCAGGGACTGAAGTTCATCGGCGTTCCGCTCACGGCCGATTTCGAGCTGGACGAGGAGGCGATGCTCACCGCGATCAGCGAGCATCGTCCGGCGGTGATCTATATCGCCTATCCGAACAATCCGACGGCCAACCTCTGGGACGACGCCGTGATCGACAAGATCATCGACGCGGCGCCCGGCCTGGTCGTGATCGACGAGGCCTACCAGCCCTTTTCCAGCAGGAGCTATATCGACCGCGTCGCACGGCACGAGCATGTGTTGCTGATGCGAACGATGAGCAAGTTCGGGCTGGCGGGCGTTCGCATCGGCTACATGATGGGCCCCAAGGCACTGATCGGGCAGGTCGACAAGGTACGGCCGCCCTACAACATCAGCGTGTTGAACTGCGAAGCGGCGCTTTTCGCGCTCGGCCATCAGGAAGTCTTCGCGGCCCAGGCGCAGGACATCCGCAACCAGCGCATGGTGATTCAGGCCGTCTTGCGCGCGCTGCCCGGCGTAAAGAGCTGGCCGAGCGACGCCAACATGATCCTCGTACGTGTGCCCGACGCGCAAAAGACCTTCGACGGCATGAAGTCCCATGGCGTCCTGGTCAAGAACGTTTCTAAAATGCACCCATTGCTGGCCAACTGCCTGCGCCTCACGGTCGGAACCGCCGCCGAGAACGAGCAGATGCTGTCGGCCCTCCAAGCCTCCCTATGACCACCCCTTCCGCAACCGCCGCCAAAGACCAGGCCACCCACCGCCGCGCCGAGATCGTCCGCAAGACCGCGGAGACGCAGATCACTGTCCGCGTCGACCTGGACGGGACGGGCGTGGCAAAGCTCGCCACCGGAATCGGTTTTTTCGACCACATGCTCGACCAGATCGCCCGACACGGCCTGATCGACCTGGACATCCAGGCCCAAGGCGACCTGCACATCGACGGCCACCACACCGTCGAGGACGTTGGCATCACCCTCGGGCAGGCGGTGTACCAGGCGGTCGGCGACAAGAAGGGGATCCGCCGATACGGGCACGCCTACGTGCCGCTGGACGAGGCCCTTTCGCGCGTCGTCATCGATTTTTCGGGCCGGCCCGGGCTCGTCATGAACGTGCCCTTCAAGAGCGGCATGATCGGCACCTTCGACAGCCAGCTCGCCCACGAGTTCTTCCAGGGCTTTGCCAACCACGCGTTCGTGACGCTGCATATCGACAACCTGCGCGGCGAGAACGCCCACCATCAATGCGAGACCGTGTTCAAGGCTTTTGCGCGCGCGTTGCGCGTCGCGCTGGAGCTGGATCCGCGCTCGGCGGGCACGGTGCCTTCGACCAAGGGTTCGCTCTGATCACTCCTGCCGCCCCCCTGGCGGCCTGAAAATTTCCGCTTTTGTGTCACTTGTCGCTATGAAAACTGTAGCAGTCGTCGACTATGGAATGGGCAACCTGCGCTCCGTGGCGCAGGCGGTGATCCATGTCGCCCAAGGCAGCGGCTTCGACGTCGTGGTCACCTCGCGGCCCGAGGAAGTGCGTGCGGCCGAGCGCATTGTGCTGCCGGGACAGGGTGCCATGCCGGACTGCATGCGCGAACTGCGCGACTCCGGCCTGCTCGAGCCGGTGCTGGAAGCCGCCGCGTCCAAGCCCCTGTTCGGAGTCTGCGTGGGGATGCAGATGCTGCTCGATCGAAGCCACGAGGGCCCGACGGACGGCCTGGGCCTGATCCATGGCGAGGTCCTAAAGTTCGACCTTGCCGGACGCCTGCAGCCCGACGGCAGCCGCTACAAGGTGCCCCAGATGGGCTGGAACCAGGTCTGGCAGTCGCAACCCCATGCCCTTTGGCAGGGCGTCGCGGATGGAAGTTACTTTTATTTCGTGCATAGTTACTACGTCCGCCCGTCGGATGCGCGCCACAGCGTAGGTGAAGCCGATTACGGCACGCGCTTTACCGCCGCGATTGCACGCGATAATATTTTTGCCACTCAGTTCCACCCCGAAAAAAGCGCAGACCAAGGCTTGGCCCTTTACCGCAACTTCCTGCACTGGAAACCATGACACCCCCGGCAGCCCCCACGCCCGCCGGGCTGTCTCAACACCCCCGCTATGCTTCTCATTCCCGCGATTGACCTGAAAGACGGCCACTGCGTGCGCCTCAAACAAGGCGACATGGACCAGGCCACCACCTTCAGCGAGGACCCTGCGGCCATGGCGCGCAGCTGGCTGGAAAGGGGGGCCCGCCGCCTCCACCTGGTAGACCTGAACGGGGCTTTCGCCGGCAAGCCGCAGAACTTCGCGGCGATCAAGTCCATCCTCAAGGCCGTGGGTGAGGACATCCCGGTGCAACTGGGTGGCGGCATCCGCGACCTGGACACCATCGAAAAATACATCGACGGCGGCCTGCGCTACGTGATCATCGGCACCGCGGCGGTGAAAAACCCGGGCTTCCTGAAAGATGCCTGTACTGCGTTCGGCGGCCACATCATCGTCGGCCTGGACGCGAAGGACGGCAAGGTTGCGACCGACGGCTGGAGCAAGCTCACGGGCCACGAGGTCGTGGACCTGGCGCGCAAGTTCGAGGACTGGGGTGTCGAATCCATCGTGTACACCGACATCGGCCGCGACGGCATGCTCACAGGCATCAACATCGAAGCCACGGTCAAGCTGGCGCAGGCGCTCACGATCCCCGTGATCGCATCGGGCGGCCTGTCCAACATGGCCGACATCGAAAAGCTGTGCGCCGTGGAAGATGAAGGCATCGAAGGCGTGATCTGCGGCCGGGCTGTCTACTCCGGCGACCTGGATTTCGTGAAGGCCCAGGCCAAGGCCGACGAACTCGGGAAAGCCTGATGTTTTGCCGCTGGGCACCGCATGCTAGCTAAGCGCATCATCCCCTGCCTCGACGTCACGGGCGGAAGGGTCGTCAAGGGCGTGAACTTCGTCGAGTTGCGCGATGCCGGCGACCCCGTTGAGATCGCGGCGCGCTACAACGAGCAGGGTGCGGACGAACTGACCTTCCTGGACATCACCGCCACCAGCGACGACCGTGACCTCATCCTGCACATCATCGAAGCGGTCGCGTCCCAGGTCTTCATCCCTCTGACGGTTGGGGGCGGGGTCCGTACCGTCGAGGATGTGCGTCGCCTGCTCAATGCCGGGGCGGACAAGACCAGCTTCAACTCGGCCGCCATCGCCAACCCGGACGTGATCCAGGCCGCATCGAACAAGTACGGCGCCCAGTGCATTGTCGTGGCCATCGATGCCAAGCGGCGCGGGGCGGAAGAAGCGGCAGTGCGCGGGCCCGGTTGGGACGTTTTCAGCCACGGCGGGCGCCGCAACACGGGCCTCGACGCGGTGGAATGGGCCCGTGAAATGACCCGCCGGGGCGCCGGCGAAATCCTGCTGACGAGCATGGACCGCGACGGCACCAAGGCCGGCTTCGACCTCGATCTCACGCGCGCCGTGAGCGACGCCGTGACCGTCCCGGTGATCGCATCCGGTGGCGTCGGCAACCTCGACCACCTCGTCGACGGCATCCAGAAGGGCGGCGCTGACGCCGTGCTGGCCGCCAGCATCTTCCATTACGGCGAATACACGGTGGCCCAGGCAAAGGCCCGGATGGCCGAGCGCGGTATCCCCGTGCGTTTGTGAGCCATACGTCCCGCATTGACGGGATTCGTTTTCGCCGACAATCCGCAAATGGATTGGCTCGATGAAATCAAGTGGGACGCGCAAGGCCTGGTCCCTGTCATTGCCCAGGAGGCCGGCACCAACGATGTGCTCATGTTTGCCTGGATGAACCGTGAGGCCCTGCAAAAGACGGCCGAACTCGGCCGCGCGGTCTATTACAGCCGCTCCCGCGCCAGGCTCTGGTTCAAGGGCGAGGAATCCGGGCACGTTCAAACCGTGCACGAGATCCGGATGGATTGTGACAATGACGTACTTCTGCTGAAGGTCACGCAACTCGGACATGAGCCCTCCATCGCCTGCCACACCGGACGCCACAGCTGTTTCTTTCATCTTTACCGGGACGGGAAGTGGCAAGTCATGGCGCCGGTCTTGAAAGACCCGGGTTCCATCTACAAGTCCTGACATGAGCTCCAACGACTCCCTGGCCCGCTTGGCCGCGATCATCGAAACCCGCAAGCCTGCCAATGGCGGCGACCCCGGCACCAGCTATGTGGCGCGGCTACTCGAGCGCGGCCCGGACGCCTTCCTCAAGAAGATAGGCGAGGAGGCGACCGAGGCCGTAATGGCCGCGAAGGATGCGGACCATGGTGGCGACCGCCAGAAACTGGTCAATGAAGTTGCCGATCTGTGGTTCCACACGATGATCGCCCTGGCACATTACGGTTTGAAGCCCGCCGACGTGATCGCCGAGCTGGAGCGCCGCGAAGGCACGAGCGGCATCGAGGAGAAGGCTTTGCGCAAGGCGCAAGGCCGCGTGAACAACGCTGACTGAGATAAACGATGGCCGAGACCGAT
This sequence comes from Ramlibacter sp., assembly GCA_029237735.1. Classification (GTDB taxonomy): domain Bacteria; phylum Pseudomonadota; class Gammaproteobacteria; order Burkholderiales; family Burkholderiaceae_C; genus Ramlibacter. The sequence continues at coordinate 5,705 of JAQZBU010000100.1, forward strand.
TTCGCCCAGTTCGAGACCAAGACCGCCAATGACCGGACGGTGATGAACGTCCTGTATGGCCTGCACACGATCGCCTGGGCCAGCATGGGCACGCTGGCCGTGATTGCGCTCATCGTGAACTACATCAAGCGTGCCGATGAGCATGACGCCGTCTATGCCAGCCACCACAGCTACATGATCGCCACCTTCTGGTGGACAGTGCTGTGGCTGGTCGTGACCGCGCCGCTGTGGGTGCTGCTTTTCCTGCCAGGCGCGATCGCCTACACCATCATCGGCCTGTGGTACCTGTACCGGTGCCTGCGAGGCTGGCTGCGCTTTTCCGACGGCCGCATGCCGATCTGACCCCCACCACCTTGACTGTCATGAGCGAACACGACCCGACCTGCATCTTCTGCAAGATCATCGAAGGCAAGATCCCGTCACGCAAGGTGCACGAAGACGACGAAATTCTCGCCTTCCACGACATCCATCCGTGGGCCCCTGTGCACTTCCTCATGGTGCCCAAGAAGCACGTTGCCTCGCTGGCCCAGGTGGGGCCCGAGCACGCCGCCATGCTGGGCCGCATGCTGGCCCTGGCGCCCAAACTGGCGTTCCAGGAGGGCTGCCGCCCCTATCCGCAGGGCGGGTTCCGGGTGGTGATCAACACAGGTGACGACGGCGGCCAGGAGGTGCACCACCTGCACGTTCACGTGTTCGGCGGTCCCCGCCCGTGGACCAAAGGCTGAGCCGCCTTAGGCCCCACGCGGCCTGAACTTCCCCTGCACGACTAGAATCCATCCAAGTCTGTTTAGGAGTAATCATGGGTTCATTTTCTATCTGGCACTGGCTGATCGTCCTGCTGATCATCGTGCTTATCTTCGGCACCAAGAAGCTCAAGAACATGGGCTCCGACCTGGGCGGGGCAGTGAAGGGCTTCAAGGACGGCATGAAGGACGGCTCCGCGCCCGATACGCCGGTTCCGCCGGCGAGCCAGGTCACCGGCACCCAGCAGCCGGGCACCGACAAGACCACGATCGACGTGGAAGCGAAGAACCGGTCTTGAAAAATACCTGGCGCGGCGCCCCGCGGCGCCGCCCGGCATCCCCCGCATGATCGACCTCGGCATAGAGAAGTTGATGGTGATCGGCGCCGTGGCGCTGGTTGTCATTGGCCCTGAAAAACTCCCACGCGTGGCCCGGACGGTCGGCACGCTGCTGGGCAAGGCCCAGCGCTACGTCGCCGACGTCAAGGCCGAAGTCAATCGTTCAATGGAGCTGGAAGAGCTCAAGAAGATGAAGGACACGGTCGAAACCGCGGCGCGCGACGTCGAAAGCTCGATCCGCTCCGGCGCCAGCGAGTTCGAAAAGGAATGGGCCGACGTGACGAGTACCGCGCAAACCGCGCTCGAGGCGCCCCCCTCCTACCCGGAATACAAGAATCCGAAGAAGAATTGGCGCATCAAGCAAGGCGCCACGCCCAATTGGTACAAGGCACGTAACGGCATTCGCACCAAGGCGCTCTCCGGCGCCGCCCGCGTGGCACGCTTTCGACCGCAGAAATTCAACTGATGTCCGAACCCGACAAAGAAGACGAGCTCGCCGGCACGGAGCAGCCCTTCGTCGCCCACCTGGTGGAACTGCGCGACCGGCTGATCAAGGCCACGATCGCGATCGGAGTGGTCGCAGCCGTGCTGTTCATGTACCCCGGCCCGGGCGCGTTGTACGACATACTGGCCGCGCCGCTGGTCGCGCACCTGCCCAAAGGCGCCACGCTGATTGCCACGTCGGTGATCTCGCCTTTCCTGGTTCCGCTGAAGATCCTGCTGATGGCGGCGTTCCTCATCGCGCTGCCCGTGGTGCTCTACCAGACCTGGGCGTTCATCGCGCCGGGACTCTACTCGCACGAGAAGAAGCTGGTGCTGCCGCTGGTGTTTTCCAGCACCTTGCTTTTTTTCATCGGCGTGGGCTTCTGCTACTTCTTCGTATTCGGGCAGGTGTTCGCCTTCATCCAGAGCTTTGCCCCGAAAAGCATCACCGCAGCGCCGGATATCGAGGCGTATCTCAGCTTCGTGCTCACGATGTTCATCGCCTTCGGGCTGGCTTTCGAAGTACCCATCGTCGTGATCGTGTTGGCGCGCCTGGGTTTCGTCACCATCGAGAAGCTCAAGCAGTTCAGGCCCTATTTCATTGTGCTGGCCTTCGTCATTGCCGCGATCATCACGCCGCCCGACGTGGTGTCGCAGCTGGCGCTGGCCATTCCCATGTGCCTGCTCTACGAGGTAGGCATCTGGGCAGCCCAGATCTTCATCAAGCACACGAAAGCGCCCGAGCCGGACGCCACGCAGGCCGATTCCTGAGGCGCGCTAGCGTTCGGGCCGTTGCTGCGGCAGCTTCGGCGGCTTGGGCCGCAGGCCCGGCGTCACGTTCAATTCCAGCGATTCGTCCCGCCGAAGCATCCTGAACTTCGACGGTGTTCCCGGCTTGAGCGCCGCCACATTGGACAGCAACTCGGACACGTTCGCGATCTGCTTGCCAGCCACCTCGACGATCACGTCGCCGGGACGGATTCCGGCTTGGGCGGCGGGCCCGTTTTGCAGCACACCGGTGATGAGGACGCCGCGTTTGGCCTTGACTCCGAAGGTTTCCATCAGCTCGGGCGACAGGTCCGCGGGCTCCACGCCGATCCAGCCGCGCCGGACCACGCCGTCCTTGACGATGCCCTCCAGCACCAGCTTGGCGGTGGACACGGGAATGGCGAACCCGATGCCCATGCTCCCGCCTGAGCGTGAGTAGATGGCGGTGTTGATGCCCATCAGTTGGCCGTTGCCGTCCACGAGGGCGCCGCCCGAGTTGCCGGGATTGATCGCGGCGTCGGTCTGGATGAAGTTCTCGAAAGTGTTGATGCCCAGCTGGTTGCGGCCGAGCGCGCTTACGATGCCGCTGGTAACCGTCTGGCCCACGCCGAACGGGTTGCCGATCGCCAACACCGGGTCGCCCACCTGAAGAGCGTCGGAATTGCCCAGGGTGATCACGGGCAGCCGGTCCAGCGTGATCTTCAGGATCGCCAGGTCGGTGTCCGGGTCGGTGCCGATCACCTTGGCGCGGCTGCGGCGGCTGTCGTTGAGGACGACTTCGATCTCGTCCGCGCCCTCCACGACGTGGTTGTTGGTCAGGATGTAGCCGTCGGGGCTGATGATCACTCCGCTGCCCAGCCCCGCCTGCGGCATGGCGCCCTGCTCGCCGAAAAAGAACCGGAACCACGGGTCGTTGGCATTGGGGTGGCGATCGGGAGCCTTGCTGGTGTTGATGCTCACGACCGCGGCGGACGCGCGCTGGGCGGCCAGCCGGAGGCTGCCTGGCGGAATGGCCGTGGGGGAGGGCGGTGGCGCCTCGACCAGCGACACGCCGCTGCTCATGGTCACCGTCCCGGCACGGTCCACCCAATCCGGCTTGAGCGTCGCCACGACGAAATAGGCGGCCAGCAGGACAGTGACGGCCTGGGAGAAGAGCAGCCAATAGCGGCGCATGGTTGGTCTCGGGTCACCCGCAAGTTGTTTCCTGCAAGTGTAGACGCGCTCGGCGTTGCACAAGGCCCGCGGCATGTTGCATGAACGAATTTACTATCGGCGATTGCATGACAATGAAGCCTTTCAAGAAGCACTCTCCATGGCCACCGCCCAGCAGCTCCTGCAAACGTTCGATGTTCTGCTCCAGCCCGAGCGGTTCAAGGACTACGGCCCCAACGGCCTGCAGGTGGAAGGTAAGGACGCGGTTGTGCGGATCGTTTCGGGCGTGACAGCCAGCCGAGCGCTGATCGAAGCGGCGATCCAGGCTCGCGCCGACGCGATATTCGTGCACCACGGCCTGTTCTGGCGCGGGCAGGACGGGCGCGTCACGGGCTGGATGAAGCAGCGCCTGGCGCTGCTGCTGCAGCACGACATCAACCTCTTCGCGTACCACCTTCCACTGGACGCCCATCCGGAGCTGGGCAACAACGCCCAGTTCGGCCGGACTCTGGGCCTGCAGGCCGACGCGCGTTTTGGCGAGCAGGACCTGGGTTTCCTCGGCCGATGCATCGATGGGCGCAGCTTCGGTCACGCACAGGCTCTGGCGGCGCATGTCGAGCAGGCGCTAGGCCGGCGGGTGCTGGCCGTGGAGGGCGGGCAGCGCCCGATCCGCAGCATCGGCTGGTGCACCGGGGGAGCGCAAGGCTATTTCGAGGCAGCGATCGCCGCCGGAGCCGACGCGTTCATCACGGGAGAGATCTCGGAGCCGCAGGCGCACTACGCGCGCGAGTGTGGCGTCGCCTACGTGGCGTGCGGCCACCACGCCAGTGAGCGTTATGGCGCTCAGGCAGTCGCCGGCCACGTGGCGGCGCAGCTGGGCCTCGAGCATCTCTTCATCGACATCGACAACCCGGCATGAAACCGATCGCGATCACCATGGGGGACGCGGCGGGCATCGGGCCGGAGATCATCGCGAAGGCTTTCCGCGATTCGCCTCATGAAACACGCGGCTGCTTCGTGGCGGGCGATGTCGAGACGCTGCGGCGTGCGGCCCGGGCCATTCGTGGAGACCGCGGCATCGACCTTCCCCTGGCAGTCCTGGGAGAGCCGGCGGATGCTTTGGCACTGCCCCCGCGTTGCCTGGGCGTGTTGCCGGTTGCGAGCTTCGACGTGCCGGTTCCCTGGGGGCAGATCAGCTCGGCGGCTGGCAAGGCCGCAGCGGACTGCGTCGTGTGGGCCGCGCAGGCAGCCCTGCGGGGGGAGATCGCCGCCCTCGTCACCGCGCCGCTGCACAAGGAAGCGCTGGCCGCCGCGGGCGTGAACTTCCCAGGACATACCGAGCTGCTGCAGGCGCAGGCTGCCGCGTGGCTTGGCAAGAGCGTGTCCGAGGTGCCCGTGCGCATGATGCTGGCCAACGATGAACTGCGAACGGTGCTGGTCAGCATCCACGTCTCTTTGCGCGATGCGCTGGATGCCGTGACATTCGACAACGTCTTGCAGACCCTGCGCATCACGCATGGGGCCCTGGCGCGCTCGCTGGGCCATGCGCCGCGTATCGGCGTTGCGGGGCTGAATCCGCATGCGGGCGAGGGCGGGCTGTTCGGACGCGAGGAAATCGAGGCCATCGTGCCCGCTGTCGAGGCGGCCCACGCGGAAGGCATCGCTGCGAGCGGCCCGTTCGCGCCCGATACGGTCTTCATGCGCGCACGCGCGGCGGAAGGCAAGCCCGGCGAGTTCGATGTGGTCGTCGCGATGTACCACGACCAGGGCCTGATCCCGGTGAAGTACCTGGGCGTGGAAAAGGGCGTGAACGTAACGCTGGGTTTGCCGTTGGTGCGCACCAGCCCCGACCACGGGACGGCGTTCGATATCGCCGGCACGGGGCGCGCCGATGCATCCAGCCTCGTGGAGGCGATTCGCGCAGCCCGGCGGCTGTGCGGCGACGGTGCCTAGCGCTGGCGCAGGCTGTCGCGGATCTCGCGCAGCAGCAGGACGTCTTCGGGCGGCGCGACGGGTGCGGGTGCGGGCGCCGGCCCCGTACGGCGCAAGCGGTTGATCTGCTTGACCATCAGGAAAATGATGAATGCCAGGATCACGAAATTGACGGCGACGGTGATGAAGCTGCCGTAGGCCAGCACCGGCACGCCGGCCTTTTTCAGTGAATCCAGCGTCATCGCGGCTCCTGAGGGCACCTGGCCGAGCACCACGAAGAGGTTGGAGAAGTCCAGCTTGCCGACCAGCGCGGAGATGAGCGGCATGATCACGTCGCCGACCAGCGAGTCCACGATCTTGCCGAATGCGGCGCCGATGATGACGCCGACCGCAAGATCGACCACATTGCCCTTGAGTGCAAACTCCCTGAACTCGCTCATCATGCCCATTGCTCTTCTCCAGTGCTCGACGCTTCGACGGGCAGAGTATGCCGTCATAAGGCCGCAGTGTCAGCGCTGCTAGCGTTGAAATCGCACAACACGGTCAGCTACAATCGCGGGTTGACCCTAATCAACGCGACTTCCCCCGAGGACCCCCATGAGTGACACCCCAGTGGACGCCAGCAAACGGACGTGGCTGATCGCGTCGAGTTGCGCCGGCGCAGTGGGCGCCGGTTTCGCCGCCGTTCCCTTCGTCAGCAGCTTCCAGCCCTCGGAGAAGGCCAAGGCCGCCGGGGCCGCAGTTGAAGTTGATATCTCCGCCCTCAAGCCTGGCGAGAAGGTGACTGTGGAATGGCGGGGCAAGCCGGTGTGGATACTGAAGCGCACCCCCGAGCAGCTCGAGTCGCTGAAGAAGACGGAAGGCCAGCTTGCCGACCCCAACTCGGATCGCAAGACCTACCCCACGCCTGAGTACGCGAAGAACCAGCACCGCTCCATCAAGCCCGAAGTGTTCGTCGGCGTGGGCATCTGCTCGCACCTCGGATGCTCGCCGTCGGACAAGCTGCAACCCGGCCCGCAGCCGTCGCTGCCGGACGACTGGCAGGGCGGCTTCCTCTGCCCGTGCCACGGCTCGACGTTCGACGTCGCGGGCCGCGTGTTCAAGAACAAGCCGGCTCCCGACAACCTCGAAGTGCCGCCGCATATGTACCTGTCCGACAACCGGTTGCTGATCGGTGAAGACAAGAGCACGCAGGCCTGAGGACGGGAAACATGGCTGAATTCAAGGAAATCTCCCCCAACTCCACCACCACCGCAAAGCTGGTGAACTGGTTCGACAACCGCTTCCCCACCGCCGGGGCCGCGTACCGCGACCACATGTCGGAGTACTACGCCCCGAAGAATTTCAACTTCTGGTATTTCTTCGGCTCGCTCGCGATGCTCGTTCTGGTGCTCCAGATCGTCACCGGAATCTTCCTCACGATGCACTACAAGCCCGATGCCGCGGCGGCGTTCGGCTCGGTCGAATACATCATGCGCGACGTGCCGTGGGGCTGGCTGATCCGCTACATGCACTCCACCGGCGCCTCGGCCTTCTTCGTCGTGGTGTACCTGCATATGTACCGCGGCCTGATCTACGGCAGCTACCGCAAGCCGCGCGAGCTGGTCTGGCTCTTCGGCTGCGCGATTTTCCTCGTGCTGATGGCCGAGGCCTTCATGGGCTACCTGCTGCCGTGGGGCCAGATGTCCTACTGGGGCGCGCAGGTGATCATCAACCTGTTCTCCGCCATTCCCTTCATCGGGCCGGACCTGTCCGAGTGGATCCGCGGCGACTACGTGGTGGGTGACGCCACGCTCAACCGCTTCTTCGCTTTCCACGTCATCGCGGTGCCGCTCGTTCTGCTGGGCCTCGTGGTGGCTCATATCTTCGCGCTGCACGACGTCGGCTCGAACAACCCGGACGGCGTCGAGATCAAAGCCGGACCGAAGGACGCCGACGGCAAACCGCTGGACGGCATCCCGTTCCACCCGTACTACACGGTGCACGACATCTTCGGTGTCGCGGTGTTCCTGATGGTGTTCACGGCCATCATCTTCTTCGCGCCCGAGCTCGGCGGCTACTTCCTCGAGTACAACAACTTTATCCCGGCCGATCCGCTCAAGACGCCCGCCCACATCGCGCCGGTGTGGTACTTCACGCCGTATTACTCCATGCTGCGCGCGATCACCACCGAGATGATGTACGCGCTGTCCGCCATCGTGTTGCTCGCGGTGCTGTTCGTCATCCTCAAGACTCGGGCGTCGAGTGCCGTCAAGGGCCTGCTGGTCCTGGTGGCCGTTGCGTTCCTGTGGATGTTCAACGCCTTCGGATTCACCGGCATCGGCCTGCTCCAGGGCATCGATGCGAAGTTCTGGGGCGTCGTCGTGATGGGCGCCTCCGTCGTCATCCTGTTCTTCCTGCCCTGGCTGGACAAGAGCCCGGTCAAGTCCATCCGTTACCGGCCGGGCTGGCACAAGGGGATGCTGGCGCTGTTCATCGTCAACTTCTTCGTGCTGGGCTACCTCGGCGTGCAGCCGCCGTCACCGACGGGCGAGCGTATCTCGCAGCTGGGCACCCTGTTCTATTTCGGTTTCTTCCTGCTGATGCCGTGGTGGAGCCGGCTGGGCGAGTTCAAGCCCGTGCCCGAGCGCATCACCTACGCCGCGCACTGATAGCCAGGACCGCAAGACATGAAAAAAATCATCCTCTCCCTGATCGCAGCCCTTGGCATCGCCACGGGTGCGCAGGCTGCCGGCGGCGACGTGGCTTGGGACAAGGCCCCCCACAAGCTGAACGATCTGCCCTCGCTGCAAAATGGCGCAAAGTTGTTCGTCAACTATTGCCTCAGCTGCCACTCAGCCGCGTACATGCGCTTCAACCGTCTGCGCGATATCGGCCTCACGGAGCAGCAGATCAAGGACAACATGCTGTTTTCGACCAACAAGGTCGGCGACACCATGAAGGCCGCGATCGACCCCAACCAGGCCAAGGAATGGTTCGGCGCCAATCCTCCCGACCTCACCCTGATCGCGCGCTCACGTTCCGGGCACGCCGGCACGGGTGCTGACTACCTCTACACTTACCTGCGCACGTACTACCGCGACCCGACCAAGGCGACCGGTTGGAATAACCTCGTGTTTCCGAGCGTCGGCATGCCGCACGTGTTGTGGGAACTGCAGGGCGAGCGCGAGCCGCAGTACGAGACGCGCCAGGAAAACGGTCACGAGGCCAAGGTCTTCAAGGGCTGGAAACAGCTCAGCCCCGGTACCATGACACCCCTGCAGTACGACGCGGCGGTCGCCGACCTGGTGGGCTACCTGCAGTGGATGGCCGAGCCGGCGCAGAATTCGCGCGTGCGCGTCGGTGTCTGGGTGCTGCTCTTCCTGGGCGTCTTCACCATCTTCGCCTGGCGCCTGAACGCTGCCTACTGGAAAAATATCTAAGGAGAAACGCGGTTCGGCGTTGCCGGGCGCGCGTCCTTGCAGAGTGGGCTGCCTTGTCGGTCCACTCTTTTTGATTTAAGGAGCCTTCATCATGATGGTCTTGTATTCGGGAACCACTTGCCCCTTCTCCCACCGCTGCCGCTTCGTGCTGTTCGAAAAGGGGATGGACTTCGAAATTCGCGACGTTGACCTGTACAACAAGCCGGAAGACATCAACGTGATGAATCCGTACGGCCAGGTCCCCATCCTGGTCGAGCGCGACCTGATCCTGTACGAGTCGAACATCATCAACGAGTACATCGACGAGCGCTTCCCGCATCCGCAGCTGATGCCCGGCGACCCGGTCGACCGC
>JAQZBU010000220.1 GCA_029237735.1 Ramlibacter sp.
AGCTTTCCCGACCCGGATCCATGCATCGGACTCTTGAGCCAAGTGTCGTAGTAGGGTGACAGCGGCTGATTACCGCGTGCGAACTCCACCACCAGGCGCTCCTGCGCGATGAACAGAACCAGGGCGATCGTTTCGCCCGTCTCTTCCTGGAACGCTTGCAACACTGCACTCGCCTCGCGGCGCAGCAGGGTCACCGGATGAAACAGGGACAGCGGCGAAAGCGCACGGGGGCCAGGCAGGTAGCGCTTCTGCACGTCGTCGCGAGCGGCGTACCCGTTCTCCGTGAGTGCCTGCAGCAGGCGGTGCACCGTGCTTGCATCAAGGCCGGTTTCGGCTGCGATGTCCGACAACGAGAGATAGCCCGCCGTATTTCTCAGCACTTCCAGAACTTGTAGTCCACGAGACAGGGACCCAGTCACTGCAGCGCCATCGTCGCGCACGGAGCGAGTTGACGTGGAGTCACCCTTCGATGCGGTTTTCTTGGTTGATTTCATTCAAAGGCTTGGTTTAGGTACGAAACGTTCACTTCATTTTTTAAGTGGTGCCGTTTCATAAATATTAGAGATTTTTTTGATTTAACGCAATGATCGTTTCACTATTAGGCATAGGTGTTTCTACCAGCCCCCTTTTGAGAGGCGTCGACCACGCGTTGCCACGGATGAGGTCTTTCCCAATACGGCTTAAAGGGTCTCTATCCCGGAAAACTGGCACTATGGTCGAGGAGCTCGCCAGCCCGGTATGTTCCTGTGGGGACAGCTGAGGCCCCTCGAGAGTGCAGTCGAGCAACTCAACGCGTGTCCGTGCGCGTACCGCGCAACTGCGTCCTGGGCAAAGCGTCGGCCTGGACCAGCGCGTCGTAGGCCTGACTGATGTCCGTCACTGAGAAGTGTCGGCCGAGCCTGGATCAGCCGCATGCGCAGGCGTGACTCCAATACGGCAATGCAGCGGCTCAGCAAGCAGCCAGAACGCTTACCTATAAGGTCCGGAGTTGAAGGAATGGCGGGCCCAGGCTTCCTTGCCCGCGCCGCTGCGCGCTGCGCCGGCGAAGCGCCGTTGGTGGGGGTATGTCTGGTGCGCTTTCAGCCAGAAGCGCCGCGCGCTCACATGGAACTTTTCGGGTATCAGCTGACGCACAAGAATGCTGTCTCTAAAGCCGTTCCCCGTAGTTTTTCCGTACCGCCAACGAAAACGGCACCCGAAGGTGCCGCAACTTATTGATTTCATTGGTGGGTGATACATGGATCGAACATGTGACCCCTGCCGTGTGAAGGCAGTGCTCTACCGCTGAGCTAATCACCCGCTCCTGCGCGCTGCAGGAAAGCCTCGAATTATGCCACAGCTGCGGATGTGCTTATCCGCCATACCGTCTTGCCGCCGCTCGCCTTATCCAGCTGCTTGAGCACTTCTTCGTGCTCTGCCGCTTCCTTGTCATTGGCCAGCAGCACCGGCAGCGTGAAGGCTGTGAGGTCGACACGCGTGACGATGCCGCCCATGGAATCGCTGTCCGCCATGTCGATCAGCAGGGCATCCTGGCCGCGCGTGAGGTTGATGTATACGTCGGCCAGCAGCTCCGCGTCGAGCAGCGCGCCGTGCAACGTACGGCTCGAGTTGTCCACGCCGAGGCGGTCGCACAGCGCGTCAAGGCTGTTGCGCTTGCCGGGGTACATCTCCTTGGCCATCATCAGCGTGTCGGTGACCGGCCCCACGTAGGTCTTGAACGCGGGCTTGCCCGAAAGCTCGAGTTCCTTGTTCAGGAATGCGACGTCGAACGCGGCGTTGTGGATGATGATCTCGGCGCCGGCCAAATACTCCATGAGCTCGTCGGCCACGGCCGAGAACTTGGGCTTGTCGCGCAAAAATTCGTTGCTAATGCCGTGAACCTTGAGCGCATCCTCGTGGCTGTCGCGCTCCGGGTTCAGGTAAAAATGCTTGTTGTTCCCGGTCAGCTTGCGCGCGAGCAGTTCAACGCAGCCGATTTCGATGATGCGGTCGCCGCCTTCGGCGGAAAGACCCGTGGTTTCGGTGTCGAGGACAATCTGGCGCATGGGCTGGGATTATGCTTGAGCGCAATCCGGAAACAGGAGGTTTCGCGTGTTCGATCTGACTGGCAAGGTGGCTGTGGTCACGGGCGGCAATGGCGGTATCGGGCTGGGCATGGCGAGCGGGCTCGCGCGAGCGGGCGCCACGGTGGTGCTCGCGGGCCGCAACGCTGAGAAGTCGTCGCAGGCCGTCGCCGAATTAAAAACGCAGGGGTGGTCCGCTGACGCGATAGAAGCCGACGTAACGGACGAACACCAGGTCGCCCGCCTCTTCCAGGACGTGATGGTGCGGCATGGGCGGCTGGACATCCTCGTGAACAACGCGGGCTCCACCATTCGCAAGGCGCCGGAAGCGCTCACCCTGCAAGAGTTTCAGCAGGTCATGGACGTGAACCTGACCAGCACGTTCCTGTGTTGCCGCGCCGCCCATGCGCTGATGAAAGTCGGCAGCGCGGGCAAGATCATCAACATCGGCTCGATGATGTCGCTGCTGGGTGCGCCCTATGCGTCGGCGTATGGCGCGAGCAAGGGGGCTGTCGTGCAGTTCACGCGCGCGATTGCCACGGCCTGGGCAAAGGACAACATCCAGTGCAACGCGGTGCTGCCAGGGTGGATAGATACGGAACTGACGCAAGGTGCGCGGCAGCAGGTGGCGGGGCTTTATGAGCGGGTGTTGGCCCGCACGCCGGCGGGGCGGTGGGGCGAACCGGCTGATCTGGCGGGGATTGCGGTGTTTCTTGCCAGCCGTGCGTCGGATTTCCTGACGGGGACGGCGATTCCGGTGGATGGGGGTTATTCGATCGCCTAGATGGATTGCGGGTCGGGGCCCGCAATGACGGAGGGCTAGTGATTTTCTTTCGCGTGGTTGATCGAGTACTTCGGGATTTCCACGGTCAGGTCTTTCTGGGCCACGATGGCCTGGCAGGAAAGGCGTGAGTTGGGCTCCAGGCCCCAGGCGCGGTCGAGCAGGTCTTCCTCGCTCTCGTCCATCTCGTTGAGCGAGCTGAAGCCCTCGCGCACAATCACGTGGCAGGTCGTGCAGGCACAGCTCATGTCGCAGGCGTGCTCGATGGTGATGTGGTTGTCGAGCAGGGCCTCGCAGATCGACGTTCCGGCGGGCGCGGTGATCTCCGCGCCATTCGGGCAGTACTCGGGATGCGGCAGGATTTTGATGAGGGCCATTAGATTGCTTCCACGTTCTTGCCTGCCAGCGCCTGCTGGATGCTGTGATTCATGCGTTCGGCCGCGAAGGCCTCGGTGCCTTTTGCCAAGGCCTGCGTAGCGGCTTCGATCGCGCCGGCGTCATGGCTGGCGGCCGCGACATTGCGCAGCTGCTCCATCAAGGCATCGATATGCGCACGCTCGTCTGCGGGCAGCAGCCCGCCGTCCACATCCAGCGCCGTCTGCGTGGCCAGCAGCATGCGCTGCGCGTCCACCTGCGCTTCGGCCAGCGCACGTGCCTTCATGTCCTGCTCCGCTGTCGTAAAACTCTCTTGCAGCATCCTGGCGATCTGGTCGTCGGTCAGCCCGTAGGAAGGCTTGACGTCGATGCGCGCTTCGACGCCGCTCATCTGCTCTTTCGCGTTGACGCTGAGCAGGCCGTCGGCGTCCACCGTGAAGGTCACGCGGATGCGAGCAGCGCCGGCCACCATCGGCGGGATGCCGCGAAGTTCGAACCGCGCCAGGCTGCGGCAATCCTGCACCAGGTCGCGCTCGCCCTGCACCACATGCAGCGCCAACGCGGTCTGGCCGTCCTTGTATGTCGTGAAGTCCTGGGCCTTGGCCGTGGGGATGGTTTCGTTGCGCGGCACGATGCGCTCGACGAGGCCACCCATGGTTTCTATGCCCAGCGACAACGGAATCACATCCAGCAGCAGCAAGTTGCCGGTGGCGTTGTTGCCCGCCAGCTGGTTGGCCTGTATCGCGGCGCCGAGCGCGACGACCTCGTCGGGGTTGAGGTTGATGAGCGGGTCGTGGCCGAA
>JAQZBU010000101.1 GCA_029237735.1 Ramlibacter sp.
TTGTACATTGCATGTACAAAACGGCAACATTGCGTCAGGCCAGCGTGACTTTCGCGAACTTGCGTTTGCCGACCTGCAGGACGTAAGTACCGGGTTCGAGCTTGAGCGACTTGTCGCTCACGACGGAGGAGTCCACGCGCACGCCGCCACCGTCGATGAGGCGATTGGCTTCACTGGTAGAGGGCGCGAGGCCGGCCTGCTTCAGCAGCGCGCCAATGCCAAGCGGGGCGCCGCCCAGTTGCACTTCAGGAATGTCGTCGGGCAACCCGCCCTTGCTGCGGTTGATGAAGTCCTGCTCCGCCGCGTCCGCTGCCTGCGCACTGTGGAAACGAGATGTTATTTCCTTGGCCAACATCACCTTGGCGTCCTTGGGATTGCGGCCGGCCGCAATCTCCCCCTTCAACGCCGCGATGTCGGCCTCGCTACGGAAGCTCAACAGCGTGTACCACCGCCACATCAGGTCGTCGGAGATCGACAGCACCTTGGCGAACATGGTGTTGGCGTCCTCATTGATGCCGATGTAGTTGTTCTTGCTCTTTGACATCTTCTCGACGCCGTCCAGTCCCTCCAGCAGCGGCATGGTCAGGATGCACTGCGGCTCCTGCCCGTACTCCTGCTGCAGGTGGCGACCCATCAGCAGGTTGAACTTCTGGTCGGTACCGCCGAGCTCCAGGTCGCTCTTGAGGGCGACCGAGTCATAGCCCTGCATCAGGGGATACAGGAACTCGTGGACGCTGATCGCGCTGCCGGCCTTGAACCGGTCGTGGAAGTCGTTGCGCTCCATCATCCGGGCCACGGTGTACCTGGCGGCCAGCTGGATCATGCCGCGCGCGCCCAGCGGCTCGCTCCACTCGCTGTTGTAGCGAATTTCGGTGCGGGCAGGGTCCAGCACCAGGCTGGCCTGTTTGTAATAAGTTTCGGCGTTGGATTTGATTTGCTCGGCCGTGAGCGGCGGGCGAGTGGTGTTGCGGCCCGACGGATCGCCGATGAGCGACGTGAAATCGCCGATCAGGAAGATCACCTGGTGCCCCAGATCCTGTAACTGCCTCATCTTATTCAGGACCACCGTGTGTCCGACATGAATGTCAGGCGCTGTAGGATCAAGCCCCAGCTTGATTCGCAGCGGAACGCCGTTTGCCTCGGATTTAGCCAGCTTTTGCAGCCAATCTTCTTGCGGAATGAGTTCTTCGACGCCCCGGAGCGAGATTGCCATGGCCTCCCGAACACGGTCGGTTACCGGATATTTTGTAACGGAGGCTTGATTCATAAGGACTTTTTGGGGAATGGCGCGCTGGGATGGCTATACTCGCGCCAGATTTCGTGGCTGGCCGATTCTAGTTCCGGCATTTTTCCCTGATTCAGGCTCGCGCTTGTAAACCCGGGAACCGTCCACCCGGATGTAGGACAAACCTGATCCCCTATGCGAGGACATACCCATTGAAGAACGGTTTGCTGACCGCCGGTGAATTATTTTTGTCCCGTGCGGCCCATGCGCTCGAACACCACCCCAAACACGTGACTGCGCTGATCGCCGCGCTGCTGCTCGGCGGCGGGGGCGGCGCTTTCGCCGTAGCGTCCCTGGCACCCGAGCCGGCCGACGTGACGGTGCGCGAGGTGCTCGAGGCCGTGAACCCGATGCCGCTGCAGTCGCAGGTGGACGCGCTGGACGTTCACAGCTTCAATCTGTTCCGCACCGACAGCACGCGTGCCAGCGACACCGTCGAAGCCCTGCTCGCACGCTTGGGCGTCGATGACCCCAAGGCCGCCGCCTACCTGCGCACCGAACCGACCTTCCGCACACAGGTGTTGGGACGCGCGGGGCGCGGTGTCACAGCTGAAGCCACTGCCGACCAGTCGCTGGACAAGCTCAGCGTGCGCTGGTCTCCGGCCGACGACGGCACCTTCAAGCGCCTCGTGATCGAGCGCCAGCCGCAAGGCCAGTTCATCTCGCGTATCGAGACCGCGCCCCTGGTTGCCGCCACACGCATGGCCAGCGCCACGATCCGAACCTCGCTGTCCGCCGCCGCCGACGAGGGCCGCATCCCCGACAGCGTCATCACGCAGGTCATCGACATCTTCTCCGGCGACATCGACTTCCACCATTCGCTGCACGCCGGCGACCGGTTCAACGTGGTGTATGAGGCGCTGGAGGCCGACGGCGAGGCCATGCGCACGGGCCGCATCCTGTCGGTAGAGTTCGTGAACAAGGGCAAGCTGCACCAGGCCATGTGGTTCCAGGAGGCCGGCGCCAAAGGCGCCTACTACACGCTCGACGGCAAGAGCCTGCAAAGCTCGTATCTCGCCTCGCCGATGGAGTTCTCTCGCGTCACGAGCAGCTTCGCAATGCGCTTTCACCCGATTCTTCATAAGTGGCGCGCGCACCTGGGCACCGACTACGGCGCCGCCACCGGCACGCCGGTACGCACCGTGGGCGACGGGGTGGTGGAGTTCGCCGGCGAGCAGAACGGTTTTGGCAACGTCGTGATCGTCAAGCACAACAACACCGACCAGACCCTTTACGCCCACCTGAGCCGCATCGATGTGCGGCCCGGCCAAGGCGTGAACCAAGGACAGAAGATCGGCGCCGTGGGCGCGACAGGGTGGGCCACGGGGCCGCACCTGCACTTCGAGTTCCGCGTTAACGGCGTGCACCAGGACCCGAAGCACATCGCGCGCCACAGCGATGCGGTGCCGCTGACCGCGCAGGCCCGGCCCCAGTTTGACCGCCTCGCGCGTTCGATGCGCATGCAGCTCGCTGCCGCGGCCTCGGCCACCCTGGTGGCACGCGCCGACTGAAGTCCCCGGCGGACACGCGCCCCGGCAGCGGCTAACATCGCCGCATGCCCGACCTCTACATCGGCCTCATGTCCGGCACGTCACTCGACGGCGTCGATGGCGTGCTGGTCGATTTCGCCTCCAACGGCTTTGACGTAAAGGCGCACGCAAGCGCGCCCTTGCCCGCGCCTTTGCGCGCCGAGTTGCTGTCTCTCAATTCATCCGGCCCCGACGAGTTGCACCGCGCCGCCTTGGCCGCTAACGCGTTGATGCGGGTTTATGCAGCCGTCGTGGCCGACCTGCTGTCGAGCACGTCGATATCAGCGTCCGCCGTGCGGGCAGTCGGCGCGCACGGTCAAACGGTGCGCCACCGGCCGCAGGAATTTGACGGCACCGGTTACACCCTGCAGCTGTGCCAGCCGGCCCTGCTGGCCGAGCTGACCAGGATCGATGTAGCCGCCGACTTCCGCAGCCGGGACGTCGCAGCCGGCGGCCAGGGGGCACCGCTGGCACCGTTTTTCCATGTGTCCCTGTTCAGTCGGCCCGGTGAATCCGTCGGGGTACTCAACATCGGAGGCATTTCGAACATCACGCTGCTGCGCGTGGACGGGTCCATGCAAGGGTTTGACTGCGGGCCAGGCAATGCACTGATGGATGCGTGGTGTGAGCAGCACACGGGACGGCCTTACGACGATGGGGGTGCCTGGGCCGCTGCGGGAACCGTACTCGGTCCATTGCTGGACGCGATGCTGGCAGAACCGTATTTCAGCAAGCCTCCGCCCAAGAGCACCGGCCGGGACCTGTTCAGCCGTACGTGGCTGGACGGACATCTCCAGGCTTTCGGCACAGCCGCCCCAGCCGACGTGCAGGCCACGCTGGCGGAACTCACGGCACGGGCCTGCGCAGCCGATGTGCTGCGCCATGAACCGGCGCTCGCGCACTTGGTCGTCTGTGGCGGAGGCGCGCTCAATGGCCACCTGATGCGGCGGCTAGCTGCTCTTTTGCCCCAGGCCAAGGTTGCTTCCAGTGCGGAGTGGGGCCTGCCCCCGCTCCAGGTCGAGGCCACGGCGTTCGCCTGGCTCGCCCGCAAGACCGTGCTGCGCGAAAAGCTGAAACTGCAAAGCACAACGGGCGCCAAAGGCGCCCGCGTGCTGGGTTGCGTCTATCCGGCTTAGTGCTCGCCGGGGGAGAAGCTGGAGCCGCAACCGCAGGTGCTGGTCGCGTTGGGGTTCTTGATGACGAACTGGGCGCCCTGCAGGTCTTCCTTGTAGTCGATCTCAGCGCCGACCAGGTACTGGTAGCTCATCGCGTCGATAAGAAGCGAGACGCCGTTCTTGGTCATTACGGTGTCGTCGTCGTTGGTCACTTCGTCGAATGTGAAGCCGTATTGAAAGCCTGAACAGCCGCCGCCCTGCACGAAGACGCGCAACTTCAGGTCCGGATTGCCTTCCTCGGCGATCAGGTCAGCGACCTTCGCGGCCGCGCTGTCGGTGAACAGCAACGGGGCGGGCATTTCGGTCTGGATGGTTTCGGCAACTGCGCTCATGAGGACTCCGGGAATAGCATCTATTGCAAATAGTACTGCAAATCGGTCGGGAATTGCTTTCAGGCGCTGGTTGCCGCCAGCTTGAGTAGGGGCTTTTCTTCGGCATCGATCGGCCGGAGCTGCCCCGTGATCATCGCCCCCTGGTGCATTTCGAGCGCCTTGTAGTACACATCGCCTTCGATACGGGCTTTTGGCTGGAGTTCCAGCAGCTCGCGGGCATGGACCGGGCCACGCACGGTGCCGTTGATGATCACATGGTCGGCGTGAATCTCACCCTGCACGACGGCGGACTCGGAAATGACCAGGATGCTGGACTGCTCCGGGCTGGCGCGGGTGTCCCCGAACACCTCGCCATCGATTCGCAGCCCTTCGGCGAACTTGACGTTCCCCTCGATGCGGCTGCCTTGCGCAATCAGGCTTTTGATGGGGGGCTGTGCTTTCTTGCCGAACATTCTGGACTCCTCGCGTACGTCGCTCTTTTACAACTTGATGCTCTGTACGGCTCGGGTGGCCGTCCCTTCCACTATCTTTGCGGATACGTTTTTTACCACGGCATTTGGCGGCAAGTCGACCATTCCCTCGACTCGGCGGTATTGCCTGAAGCTCAGCGCCTGGAACCCGCCCGGCAATTCCATCATCCAGGGTTTGCCGTCGAGCGTGCCGCCCATGCTTACCTCGAGCTTGCCGCGGAACTCCGGCGCATTCCTGGTCGGTTGGATGACGAGGATCTGCCACTTGAGCTGCGCGCCTTGCAGCACTTCGGCCTGCAGCCCCCGTATGGCGACTCCCTGAGCGCCTGCGGTGGGAATCAGCTTCTCGAAAAAGCCGAGATCGTCGCGCAGCGCGCGGTTCTCGGCCTCGAGTGTCTTGATCTGGGCCGCGAGCCGTTCCTGAGCGGTCTTCTCCGCAGTGATCAGGCTGGCCGAAGTATTGAATACCGATTGCGCCTTGTCGCGCTCCGCGCGTATCGTCGCGATGTCGCTCCGAAGGCGCAGCAACTCTTCCTTCGCGCCCGAATCCAGTCCGGCGATGTCCTTGCCGAATTCGAAAGCCCATAAAGCGATGGCCCCGCAAAAGCCCAGCACGATCGCCGCGCCTGCCCAGCGCAAAGGCCAGGGCATCGCGCTGCGCACAGCCATGCGTGGGGCGCTGATGGTCAAACGGCGGCGAAGCAGTCGAAAACGCACTTTGTTCTTGTCTCCTCCGATAGCTCAACCATACAGTCGAAAAAAAAGCCGCAGCAAGCGAACTTGTGCGGCTTTGTTTCGGAGGTAACAGCGCTTGATTAACGCTTCGAGAACTGCTTGCGGCGGCGTGCGGAGTGCAGGCCAACCTTTTTACGTTCCACTTCGCGCGCATCGCGTGTCACGAAGCCGGCTTGCGACAGCGCGGGCTTGAGAGCCGCGTCGTAGTCGATCAGCGCGCGGGTAATGCCGTGACGGGTGGCGCCGGCCTGGCCCGACTCGCCGCCGCCGTGCACATTGACCTGGATGTCGAACGTCTCAACGTGGTTCGTGAGAAACAGGGGCTGCTTCACGATCATGATCGAGGTCTCGCGACCGAAGAACTCCTGGATGTCACGCCCATTGACCGTGATCTTGCCGGAGCCTTTTTTCAGAAACACGCGGGCGACGCTGGACTTGCGACGGCCGGTGCCATTGTTCCATTCACCGATCATGATCTGGCTCCGACTTGGGTATCAGGAAGTTCCAGCACTTTGGGTTGCTGGGCGGTGTGGGGATGCTCGGCACCGCCATATACCTTGAGTTTCTTGATCATCGCGTAGCCGAGCGGGCCCTTGGGCAGCATGCCCTTGACGGCCTTTTCCAGCGCGCGGCCGGGGTGCTTGGCTTGCATGTCGCGGAAGCTGGTCGCGGTGATGCCGCCCGGATAACCGGAGTGGCGGTAGTACACCTTGTCCTGGTTCTTCGTGCCAGTCACGCGGAGCTGGGCTGCATTGACGACGACGATGAAGTCGCCGGTATCGACGTGAGGCGTGTAAATGGCCTTGTGTTTGCCGCGCAAACGGAGAGCAACTTCGCTGGCTACTCGTCCGAGGACCTTGTCGGTCGCGTCAATCACAAACCACTCGTGCGTCACGTCAGCGGGTTTTGCGCTGAACGTTTTCATGAGTATCTTTCGACTGTGGTTTGGGCGGGTTCTTTTCCGCGGTCGGCGTTCCTCTAACGGGAATCTCTTAGGCGGGGTTAGCTTGTGTGGAAAACGTAGTGTCGTTTTCCCTCCAGGCCTTCTGCCGCGGAACCACAATGCGCTGCAGAGCCCGAGATTATACGAAGAATCAACGACTTAGGGCAAGGCAAAGCCCCACCCCCGATCCTCCGCCGACTCTGGAAGCCAGAGACCGACCCCATCCGTAGCTCAATCGGCAGCTGGCCTGGTTAATGCCCGGGGCGCGGTTACCATCGCCGCATGTTCAGCTATCGCCACGCCTTCCACGCCGGAAACCACGCCGACGTGCTCAAGCACACGATGGTGATCGCCATGTTGCGGCACCTGACGCAGAAGGACGCGGCCCTGGTTGCGGTGGATACCCATGCCGGCGCCGGCCTGTACCGGCTGGACGGCGACTACGCCGGCACCTCGGGCGAGTCCGCGGACGGGGTGGTGAAGCTGATCGCCGCGTTGTCTCCCGCCAAGCCGGCAAAGCCTGCCATCAAGGAAATAGCACCCGTCATCCAGGACTACCTGGACATGATCGCGGGGTTCAATGCCCCCGGGCAGCTCAAGGTGTACCCCGGTTCGCCCTTCATCATCCAGCGCCTGCTGCGCGAGGAAGCCCGCGACAAGCTCAAGCTGTTCGAGCTGCACCCCACCGATATCAAGGCGCTGGCCGGCAACATCGCCCAGCTGAAGGCCGGGCGGCAGGTGGCCGTGGCCCGCGAGGACGGTTTCGAAGGGCTCAAGGCTTTCCTGCCGCCGCCCTCGCGCCGCGCTTTCGTCCTGATCGACCCGAGCTACGAGATCAAGAGCGATTACGCCAAAGTCAGTACCTGCATCCAGGACAGCCTCAAGCGCTTCGCCACCGGCACTTACGCCGTCTGGTATCCCATCATCCCGCGGCCGGAAGCGCACGACCTGCCGCGCCGTTTGAAAACGCTTGCCAACCAGGCAGGCAAGCCCTGGCTGCATGCCACCCTCAACATCGGCCAGGCCGAGGAGCGCAACGTGCCCGGCGAACCGGAGCGTGGGCAGGGCCTGACGGCCAGCGGCATGTTCGTGATCAACCCGCCGCACACGCTCAAAGCCGCATTGCAACTGGCGTTGCCTCAGTTGCTCCAGGTGCTTGGCCGCGGCCGCGGCCAGGGGCAGACGCTCGAAAGCGGCGGCTAGCGCTGCCGCCCCAGCACCATCGTCCAGTAGGTGCCCCATGTGGTGCCGGGGCGCTCCACGCAGGCGGCGCCGACGTCACTGAACTCGGGGTTCATGATGTTGGCGCAATGCCCCGGGCTGTCCATCCAGCCACGCACCACGACCTCGACCGAGCGGTCGCCGCCGGCGATGTTCTCGCCTACCAGGCGCCAGCGATACCTTTGGGCCGTTACGCGCGTGCCGACGCGCTTTCCCTCGGGGCTGGTGTGCTCGAAGTAGTCGCGCCGCGCCATGTCCGCAGAGTGGTTGGCGGCGGCGGAGGTCAGGGCATCGTTCCAGGCCAGCGGTGTTGCCGGCGGCAGGCGGCGCGCGCCGCACGACCTGCCCTTGGCGCGCGCGGCGTTCACCTCACTCAACATGGTCTCGCGCAGGGCATGGATGCCGCAGTCAGGCATCGGCCCCATGCGCACCTGCGAAACAGTAGCGGCCGGCGCCAGCGCGATCGGCGGGGACTTGGGCGATTGCGCGCTGCAGGCAGGCAGCAACGCGAGCGCGCAGGCGCCCGCGCTGCCTAAACGGCTGACTGCGTTCCGGCGCCTCAACGGCTCCAACTCGCGCAACTCACGCAGGATCCACTGAATCCATCAACCAAGGGTTAATGAATGTCACACCTGCCGCCGCGTACGGGGCAGTGTCGCGCGAAGCAACGATGAAACCCCGCGAAGCCGCTATCGCAGCGATATAGCCGTCTGGCGTCGGGAAGCCGCGCCCGCCAGTTCTCGCTAGCAAGGCCAGCTCGGCGTAGCGCCGCGCTGCGTCCGTATCGAAGGGTAGGACCCGATGTTGAAACAGCACCAACAGACCGTCTACCGCCTGTGTCAGCAAGTTCTTTCTCTTGCCACCCGGCAGTGCCGCAATTCCAAACAGCAGCTCCGCAACCGTCACGCTAGACAGATGCAGCGTTTCGGCGGCTTGATCGTTCAGCCAGGCGCGTACTGCAGGGTGTGGCGATGTCTTCATCATTGCCTCGGAGACGACATTCGTGTCGAGAACGATCACTCGAACCTCATCGGGTTCGCTGGTGTGGAGTCTCTTGCACGGTTCAAGAGCTCGACATCCTTGTCAGTTAGACCGAGCCTGCGGCCTAACGACCTAAGGGCATCGCCCATTCGCAGTCGCTCTTCGGGCTTGACCACGTTCGCAAGAATCTCGCGCACTTCAGCCTCGGTACTACGCCCGTGTTGGGCAGCCCGCACCCGCAAAGCTCGATGCACGTCATCTGGTAGGTTGCGAACGGTCAGCATTGCCATGCATTCACCTGATATTGTTGACTTCAATGCATTCATTATACTGATTTGCGATCAGTCTGTGGCTGGCGTGGTGTCTGGCCAATTAGCCGACCGATCGGTCGGCTAATTGCTATACTGGCGTGATGTACACGCAAGCCCTGGATCTTCCCGACCCTCAGCAGCGCACGCCGAAGGCTGTGCCAACAGCGCCGGCTGACCCGCGCCAGGCCGATCTGGAGGCGCAGTTCAACGCCAAGATCGATGCCGACCGCAAGATCGAGCCGCAGGACTGGATGCTCGAGGCCTACCGAAGGACGCTGGTGCGCCAGATCAGTCAGCACGCCCACAGCGAAATCGTCGGCATGCTGCCCGAGGGCAACTGGATTTCGCGTGCGCCCTCGCTCAAGCGCAAGGCAATTCTTTTGGCCAAGGTGCAGGACGAAGGCGGCCACGGCCTGTACCTCTATTCCGCCGCGGAAACTTTGGGAACGAGCCGCGACGAGATGCTCGATGGCCTGCACACCGGCAAGGCCAAGTACAGCTCCATCTTCAACTACCCAACCCTCACCTGGGCCGACGTCGGCACCATCGGCTGGCTGGTGGACGGCGCGGCCATCATGAACCAGGTGCCGATCTGCCGTTGTTCCTACGGGCCTTATGCGCGCGCGATGATCCGTATCTGCAAGGAGGAAAGCTTCCACCAGCGCCAGGGCTTCGAGAGCCTGATGACGCAGATGAGGGGCACGCAGGCGCAGCGCAACATGGTGCAGGATTCGGTCAACCGCTGGTGGTGGCCGGTGCTGGCCATGTTCGGGCCTCCCGACGCGGACAGCCCCAACAGCGCGCAAGGCATGCGCTGGGGCATCAAGCGCATCAGCAACGACGACTTGCGCCAGAAGTTCGTTGATGCCACCGTGCCGCAGGCGAAGATCCTCGGGGTCACCCTGCCCGACCCCCATCTAAAGTGGAACGAAGAGCGCGGCCATTACGACTACGGCGCGATCGACTGGGACGAGTTCTGGGCGACAGTCAACGGCAACGGCCCTTGCAACAAGGAACGCCTCGCCACCCGCGTGAAGGCGCATGAAGACGGCCAATGGGTGCGCGATGCGGCGCTGGCCCATACGCGCAAGCAGCAAGCCCGGCAACTGAAGGAGGCGGCATGAGCGATGCGAAGAACGAGTGGCCTTTGTGGGAGGTCTTCGTGCGGTCCAAGCAAGGCCTGGAACACAAGCACTGCGGCAGCCTGCATGCGGCCGATGCGCAGCAGGCCCTGCAGATGGCGCGCGACGTGTACACGCGCCGCATGGAAGGCGTGAGCATCTGGGTGGTGCCGTCCGCGACGATCACGGCGAGCGAGCCTGACGACAAGGCCGAATTCTTCGAGCCCGCCGGGGACAAGATCTACCGGCACCCGAGCTTCTACGACATCCCCGACGAAGTGGGCCACATGTGATGGCGGCGGCAACGCAACCGGCGCCCGCGACGGCGCCCATCGACTATTTGCTGCACCTGGCGGACAACGCGCTGGTGCTGGGCCAGCGCAATGCCGAATGGTGCGGCCACGGTCCGGTGCTGGAGGAAGACATCGCGATGGCCAACATCAGCCTGGACATGATCGGCCTGGCTCGCCTGCTGTACCAGCACGCGGCAGCAGTAAAGGGCGGCGGCACGACGGAGGACCAGCTGGCCTATTTCCGCGATGCGATGGAGTTTCGCAACTACACCCTGCTCGAGCTGCCTCACCACGGGCCGCTGGCAGGCACCGCATGCGCGAACCGCGACTACGCCACAACCATCGCGCGCAACTTTTTGTACAGCACGTTGATGCTGCTGGTGTGGGAGGCGTTGCAGGAATCGATGGACTCGCAGCTGGCTGCGATTGCCGCCAAATCGCTGAAGGAAACGCGCTACCACGTTCGGCATTCCCGGGACTGGCTCGTGCGCCTGGGCGACGGCACCGAGGAGTCGCAGCGCCGCATGCAGGCCGCGATCGATCACCTGTTGCCGTACACGCAGGAGTTCTGGACGCCGTCCGCCGCCGAAACGCAAGCCGCGTCCTGCGGCACCGGCGTCGACGTCCCTTCTTTGCGGGGCGCGTGGGATGCGATGTTGGACGAAGCTTTGGCCGAGGCGACGCTGCATCGTCCCGCGGCCGGCGGATACGTGCCGCGCGGCAAGGAAGGCGTGCACTCCGAGCACCTCGGCTACGTTCTCTCGGAAATGCAGGGCCTCGCCCGCCAGCATCCGGGCGCAACGTGGTAGCGGCCGCCATGAGCTTCACGCAGCGCGCGTGGGATGTGCTGGAGTCCATCCCCGACCCGGAGATCCCCGTGGTCTCCATCCGGGAACTCGGCATTCTGCGTGAGATCAACGAGCGCGGCGGCGAGCTGGAGATCGTCATCACGCCCACCTACAGCGGCTGCCCGGCAATGGGGCAGATCGAGGACGACGTGCGCGCCGCCCTCGCAGCGCACGACATGCCGGCGCACGTGGTGACACGGCTCGCGCCCGCGTGGACGACCGACTGGATCACGCCGGAAGCGAAGGAAAAGCTGCGCGCCTTCGGCATCTCGCCACCCCATTCGGCAGCCCAGGACAGCGTGGTGCGGCTTGCCCGCCGGCCCGCGAGCAATGCCGTGGACGTGCCCTGCCCCCATTGCGGCTCGGTGAACACCACGGAGACTTCGCACTTCAGCTCCACGGCCTGCAAGGCGCTCTACAAGTGCCTGGATTGCCTCGAACCCTTCGATTACTTCAAGCCGTATTGACGCAATGGCACTGCACTTCCACCCCCTCGCCGTCAAGCGCGTCACCCCCGATGCAGCAGGCTCGGCCGCCATCACTTTCCAGGTGCCACCCGAGCTGTTGAAAGAGTTCGACTTCAATGCGGGGCAGTTCCTCACCCTGCGCGCGACGCTGGACGGCCACGAGGTGCGCCGCAACTACTCGATCTGCAGCGCAAGGCAGCGGTACGACATTGCCGGCGAAATCGACGTGGGCATCAAACCCATGGAAGGCGGCGTGTTTTCGCGCTGGGCGGTTGAAGCGCTCACGGCCGGCTCCGTCATCGACGTGATGCCGCCCGACGGGCGCTTCAGCCCGCGCGTAGCGGGTGCGCGCCACCGGGTGGGCTTCGCGGCCGGTTCGGGCATCACGCCGATCCTGTCCATCATGGCCACTACGCTGGCCGGCGAGACGGATTCGCAATTCACCCTCGTGTACTGCAACCAGCGCAGCAACACCATCATGTTCAACGAGGCGTTGCAGGACCTGAAGGACCGCTACCCGGCGCGGGTCACGCTGATCCACCTGCTGTCGCGCCAGCCGCAGGAGGTGGCGATGCTGCATGGCCGGCTCGATGAAGCAAAGGTCAAGGAACTGCTTGATGCGCTGATCCCCGCCGCGAACATCGACGAAGCCTTCATCTGCGGCCCCGAGGCGATGATCGAAGGCACCGAGCGCGCGCTGAAGGCCGCGGGCCTGGCGCCAGAGCGAATTCATGCCGAAAGGTTCGTCCCTCCGGGCGGCGCCGTCCAGGCTGCCCCACGGCCGAAAGCCGCAGGCGCCCCGGCCATGAAGGCCCACCGGCTCGATGTCGTCATCGACGGCAAGACGCACCATCTTTCAATGGCTGCCGACGAGCACGTTCTGGACGCCGCGCTCGACGCGGGCCTTGACCTGCCTTATTCCTGCAAGGGCGGTGTCTGTTGCACGTGCCGCGCGCGCCTGCTGGACGGCAAGGTGGAGATGGAGAAAAACTTCACGCTGGAGCCGTGGGAAATCGAAAAGGGCTTCGTGCTCACCTGCCAGTCCCGGCCCCTCACCAGCACAGTCGTCGTGAGTTACGACGAGCGCTGAGCTCCAGCTCAACCGCAACTCAACGTAACTTTTTCTCACTTGCCCCGACGCCAACGGGAGCCTGCTCAACAGTGGGAATTGGCTGACTGTCCAGTATCTACTTGCTGCTGAGCCTTCAATTGATGAGCTATCTGCTCATCAATTGTTAGGGTGAATCGGTTTTGCTTACCTTTTCGCTCCAGCTCATCAGTATCACCTCATCCATTGGCCAGTACCATTCGCGCGAACGGTCGAGCAGGAACTAGCTCGGCTTTTGTCAAACCGGGCCTCACAGCCCATCAGCAGCGGGCCTCCGGCGCGAATACTCATGAAATTTCCTTCCCTCCTCAGCCTTGTTACGGCGCTCGCGCCGTTGGCATTGACCGCGTTCACGCCCGCCTCCTTCGCGCAAGCAAGCAGCCAGTCGCGGCCGATCCCGGGCCGCTACATCGTGGTGTTCAAGAGCACCGTGGCCAATCCCGCCGCGGAGGCCGCCAACCTGGTGCGGGGGGCCGGCGGTCAACTGCATCACACCTACGGCAGCGCCATCAAGGGTTTTGCCGCCACCCTGCCCGACGCAGCGCTGCAAGGCCTTCGTAACAATCCGAACGTGAACTACGTCGAGCAAGACCAGACCGTCTCGCTCAGCCAGGTCACATCGCCGCAGAACCAGGCGACCTGGGGCCTGGACCGGATCGACCAGGCCGACCGGCCGCTGGACACCCAGTACAACTTCACCGGCACCGGCGCCGGCGTGAATGCTTTCATCATCGACACAGGAATACGCTCGGACCATGTGGAATTCGCCGGCCGGACAAAGCCCGGTTTCAGCGTCATCAACGACGGCAACGGCACCAATGACTGCCACAGCCACGGCACCCATGTCGCGGGAATCGTCGGAGGAACCACCTGGGGCGTGGCCAAGGGGGTTGCCCTCATCCCCGTGCGCGTGCTGGGTTGCACGGGTTCGGGCCCGTGGAGCGATGTCATCGCCGGCATCGACTGGGTGGCCAACAGCACCCTGAGGCCTGCCGTGGCCAATTTGTCGATCGGCGGAAGCGCTTCATCGGCGCTGGATTCCGCCGTGGCAGGCGCAGTCGCCAAGGGCGTGACCATGGTGGTGGCGGCAGGCAACAACAATCTCGATGCCTGCAGCTATTCACCGTCCAGGGCACCGAGCGCCATCACGGTGGGGGCCACCACAAGCAATGATGTACGCGCGATTTACTCGAACTTTGGCGCCTGTGTAGACCTGTTCGCACCAGGAAGCGGCATCGTTTCCGCCTCGAATGCCGACACGACATCCTCGAAGATCTTGAGCGGCACGTCCATGGCTTCACCCCATGTCGCCGGAGTCGCCGCGTTAACGCTGCAATCCAATCCGGCGGCTTTGCCGGCGGCCATAGCGGATTACGTGCAGTCCACGGCCACGCCCAATCGCCTGACCTCCACCTCCCTGGGCACCGGTTCGCCGAATCTGCTGCTTTACTCATTGGGCAACGGCAGCGCCGCACCGGCACCTGTGGCCAAGACAGTCGCATTCATGTCCATGGCCGGCAATGCGGTCAAGACCGGCGGTAACTGGAGGGCTTCCGCCGTGGTCACGGTGCGCGACGTCAACAGCGGCGCAACCGTTTCAAGCGCCACCGTCGCCGGCAGCTTCTCGCCTGGCGGCGCAGCGACCTGCGTGACCAGCGCCAACGGCAGCTGCACGCTGAGCAGTGGTCCCATCAAGTTGAACGCCGCCCAAAGTACCGCCCTGAGCGGGACGGGTATATCGGGGACGCTGATGAATTACGACGCGAGCCAGAACGCCGTCACACAGATCGTCATCAGTAAGCCCTGAGAACCCCGACAAAACAAAACACCGCGCCCCCGCTGCGTTGAGCAGCGAGGTGTCATCGGTGTAAGTCCCCCGAAGGGGATTCGTTGGATTGCCGGATCAGATGAAATCTGCTGCGGCAATTTCCCCTGCGGCGTTGATACCGGTCAGCACGATCAGCGTGTCTCCTGCATCGACGGCGCCGCTGTCGTTTTCATCGACCACTGCCCAGGCGTTGCCC